>NZ_JBFUHU010000139.1:0-9230 GCF_056402235.1 Cellulomonas sp. P4_B5_2 | reverse complement strand
GGGCAGGACCTCGACGAGCCGGACTCCGACCCGGACGAGACCACCCTCATCGAGGTCAACGACGCCCGCGGGACCACCGTCGCGCTGCCCATCGGGCTCGGCGTCGCCGCGGAGCTGCTCACCGGCCGGCCGCCCGAGCCGACCCGGAAGGGTCATCGCGCCCGCTGGATCATCGTGCTCACCATCCTTGCGGCGCTGGTCGGCGGCGGCACCTGGTGGTACCTCCAGCAGGGCCCGGGCGCTTACACGACCGTCCCGACGATCATCGGGCAGGACGCCGAGGAGGCGACCGCGATCCTTGCGCGGGCCGGTCTCGGCGCCGACCCGACGTCCGCCTTCGACGCCGAGGCGCCCGTCGACACGGTCTTCCGCACCGACCCCGGCCAGGGTGACCGGATCCGCAAGGACGGCACCGTGGCGTTCACCGTCTCCAAGGGCCCCGACTACGTGCTCGTGCCCGCGGGTGTCATCGGCGAGGCGCAGGCGAAGGCGGAGGCCGCTCTGGCGGCCGCCGACTTCGAGGTCGCCTACACGGAGCCGGAGTTCAGCGACTCGGAGGGCCTCGGCGAGGTCATCAGCGCGACGCTTCCCGACGGCACGCCCGCCGCGCCCGACACTCAGACGATCCGCGGTACGACCGTGACGCTGACGCTCTCCGACGGACCCGCGCCGGTCACGATCACCTCCGTGGTCGGGATGAGCGTCGAGGACGCGACCGCCGAGCTCGTGACCGACAACCTCAAGCTCGCACCGACCGAGGCGTTCAGCGACACCGTGGCGGCAGGCCTGATCATCGACCAGAACCCCGCAGCCGGAGCCGAGGGCCACCGAGGCGACACCATCGCGGTGAACGTCTCCAAGGGCCCGGAGAACGTCGAGATGCCCAACGTCGTCAGCAAGCAGTTCGACGCCGCCAAGGCCCAGCTCGAGAAGCTCGGCCTCACGGTGAAGCGCGAGAACGTGCTGGGCGGCTTCTTCGGGACGGTCCGTGACCAGAGCGCGCCCGCGGGTCAGCCGGTCAAGGTCGGTACGGAGATCGTCCTCACCGTGGTCTGAGACGACGAAGCCCGGCACCGCGCAGGCGGGACCGGGCTTCGTCGTTCACGACCTCAGGACGCGCGGAGCAGCTCCACGACCTGGAACGCCATCTCCAGCGACTGCTGGTGGTTCAGACGCGGGTCGACGAGCGTCTCGTACCGCCGCGCCAGGCCCTCGTCGTCGATCTCCTCGGACCCGCCCAGCACCTCGGTGACGTCGTCGCCGGTGAGCTCGATGTGCAGGCCACCGGGCACCGTGCCGAGGCCGCGGTGCACCTCGAAGAAGCCGGCGACCTCGTCCATGACGTCRGAGAACCGGCGCGTCTTGTAGCCGGACGCCGACGTGATCCCGTTGCCGTGCATCGGGTCGCAGACCCACGTCACGGGACGACCGTCGGCCGTCACCTTCTCGACGAGCGCGGGCAGCAGGTCACGGACCTTGCCGGCCCCCATGCGGGTGATGAACGTGATGCGCCCGGCCTCGCCCTGCGGGTTCAGCTTGTCGATGAGCGCCAGCGCGTCGTCACCGGTGGTCGTCGGGCCCAGCTTGATGCCCAGCGGGTTCTGCACGCGCGAGAAGTAGTCCACGTGCGCGCCGCCGAGCTGGCGGGTGCGCTCACCGATCCACACGAAGTGCGCCGAGCAGTCGTACGGGAGCCCGGTCCGCGAGTCGATGCGGGTCAGCGGGCGCTCGTAGTCGAGCAGCAGGCCCTCGTGGCTGGAGAAGAAGTCGACGGAGCGCAGCGCGTCGAAGTCGGCACCGCAGGCCGCCATGAACCGGATGGCCCGGTCRATCTCCGCCGCGATCTCCTCGTAGCGCGAGTACGACGGGTTGGCCATGAAGCCGCGGTTCCACTCGTGCACGCGCAGCAACGAGGCGAACCCGCCGGTGGTGAACGCCCGGATGAGGTTCAGCGTCGACGCGGAGGTGTGGTACGCCTCGAGCAGCCGCTGCGGGTCCGGCGTGCGGGCCTCGGTGGTGAACTCGTAGTCGTTGATGATGTCGCCGCGGAACGCCGGCAGCGTCACGCCGTCGCGGGTCTCCGTGTCGGAGCTGCGGGGCTTGGCGTACTGCCCGGCCATCCGGCCCATCTTGATGACCRGCAGGCTGGCGCCGTACGTGAGCACGACGGCCATCTGCAGGATCGTCTTGATCTTGTTGCGGATGTTGTCCGCCGTCGCCGTGCTGAACGTCTCCGCGCAGTCACCGCCCTGGAGCAGGAACGCCTCGCCACGCCCGGCGGCCGCCAGCTGCGCGCGCAGGTGGTCCGCCTCGCCCGCGAACACGAGCGGCGGGAGCGTCGACAGCCGAGCCGTCACCGCGTCGAGGGCGGTCGCGTCCGGCCACTGCGGCTGCTGGAGCGCGCCCATCGACCGCCAGGCGTCGAGCCCCGCGACGACCTGCGGGTCCGACTCGACACTCATGAGTGGCTCGCCGGGACCAGGGACTGTCCGATGTCCTCCAGCAGCGCACCGAACCAGGGCTGCGACACGTCGAACGCCTTGCCGCCCGCGATGCGCGGGAACTCGATGGCGCGCAGCACGTCGCCCTGCTCCTCGTCGTGACCGATGACGCCGGACTCGCCGCGCAGCGCGGACTCCACGGCCAGGTCGGTCATCGACTTGATGAGGCGCAGGTCCTCGGCGTTCGCCGCCGCGGCGCGCGAGTAGTACCCGGACTTCTGCACCATCGTCTTCTCGGCGCCCAGCTTCTCGCCGAACTGCTTGGCGAACCACTGGCCCGGGTTCACGGTGTCGAGCTTGACGTGACCGAACGGGTCGCGCTCCACGGGCGTGCCGGCGGCCTCGAGCTGCTCGACGATCTCGTGCATGCCGGCGCCCTCGGACAGGAAGATGTTGACGTTGCCCTGCTCGTCCATGATCGCCTTGAGGCGCGCGGCCTCGGCGTCGATGTCGAGCGCCAGCTCCGGCACGAACACGGCGTGGATGTCCCAGCGCTCGCGCGTCAGGCCGATGCCCGGGACCCACTCCTGCGTGTCGAGCCACTTGCGGTACTCGGCGGCCGCGGCGGCGGTGAGCCACCCGCAGTGCCGGCCCATGACCTCGTGCACGATGAGCATGCGCGGGCCGGAGCGGTGCTCGCCGATGATGTTCGCGGCGAACCCGGCGGCCTCCTCGGCGGCGGTCCAGGCGCCCAGCGACTGCTTGATGGGCACCACGTCGTTGTCGATCGTCTTGGGCAGGCCGACGACGGTCAGGTCGTAGCCGTTCTCGTGCAGGTACGCGGCGAGGTCGGCAGCCGTCGTGTTGGTGTCGTCGCCACCGATGGTGTGCAGGACGTCCACGCCGTCGGCCTTGAGCTGCTCGGCGGCCACCTTCAGCGGGTCCTGCCCCTCCTGCACGAGGCCGCGCTTGACGCAGTCCTTCGCGTTGGTGAGCTTGACGCGCGAGTTGCCGATGGGCGAGCCGCCGAACTTGTGCAGGATGCCGGCCTTGGCACGCGTGTCCGCGTCGACGACGATCTTGTCGCCGCGCAGGAGGCCGTAGTACCCGTGCTGGTACGCGATGATCTCGATGTCGGGAGCGATCTCCGTGTACCGCTCGATGAGCCCACCGACGGCGGACGACAGGCACGGAGCGAAGCCACCTGCGGTCAGGAGGGCGACGCGACGAACCGACATGAGAAACACCTCTCGTAGACATTGCCTTCGACGCGCACGATCTGTCGGGCGCGCCCACGGTGCCGACGCTCAGGCCGACCGCGTCATCCTACTGACGTCCCGGACCCGTCCTGCGGGGGGACCGGCACCTGGACGTCCGGCACGGGACGTCCTCCCGGCGCGGCGGGAAGATGGTCGGCCGCGTCGCCCGCGACGGCCGGGTGGCCGGTGGCGATGCGCGCCTTCTGGGTGGCCGCGTAGACGTCCACGTACTCCTGGCCGGACAGGCTCATGATCGCGTACATGATCTCGTCGGTCACCGAGCGCAGGATGAACCGGTCGTTCTCCATGCCCTGGTAGCGGCTGAAGTCGAGGGGTTCGCCGATGACCGTGCCGATGCGCATGACCTTCGGGATCCTGCGACCGGCAGGCTGCGCCTCGTCGGTGCCGACCATCGCGACCGGGATCACGGGGGCGCCGGACTCGAGCGCCAGGCGCGCGATGCCGGTCTTGCCGCGGTACAGCCGGCCGTCGGGGCTGCGGGTGCCCTCGGGGTAGATGCCGAACAGGTCGCCGTCGTTCAGGCGTCGCAGCCCGGTGCGCAGGGCCGCCTCGCTCGCCTTGCCGCCCCCGCGGTCCACGGGGATCGTGCCGACGCCGCGCATGAAGCCCGCCGTGAGGCGACCTTTGATCCCCGAGCCGGTGAAGTACTCCTGCTTGCCGATGAACACGAGCTCACGGTCGAGCACGAGCGGCAGGAAGAACGAGTCGATCACCGCGAGGTGGTTGCTCGCCAGGATCGCGGCACCCTCCTCCGGCACGTTCTCGGCGCCGCGCACCCACGGCCGGTAGACCAGGTGCAGCAGCGGACCGACGAAGACCCGCTTCATCAACCAGTAGAACAACGGTTCACCTCTCGACCCGACTCACGGACTGACCGCCCACCCGAGCCCTGCGCTCGCCCCCCGACGACTCCCTGCGGAAGCCGGGGCCGAGCACCTGCCACCCCGACTACCCGGTCCGACTCTAGAGTGCTCCTATGGCACCTCGCCCCGACGACCCCGACGAGGGGGTCCAGCCGACGGGCGCCGACGAACCGCCGGCTGCCGGTCTGCCTGCCGGCCCGCCCGACGGGCCGCCTGATCATGCCGCACCACCGCCGCTCTCGGACGACGAGGTGTGGGCCGCCATCGTGGCCGACCTCGGTGAGCTCGACGGGTTCGACGAGGACCAGGAGCCCCCCACGACCCCCACGCCCCCACCGGGAGCGACGACCGCCGAGCCCGCGACCGGCCTGTCGTTCCCCGTCGCGCCGTGGGTCGCCGACCGACGCGTCGTGCGGCCCGCCCAGGAGCCGACGCGTGAGCCCGAGCTGTCCGGGCGCGACTGGGACGGGACCTCGCAGATCGACGATGCCGAGAGCGCCGTCGACGCCGAGGAGCACTTCGTGCCGCCCGATCCCGGGCCGATCCTCGGGGGTGACCCGCTGCTCACGATGGCATGGTTCGCCGCCGCGGGCGTGCCGCTCTTCCTGCTGGTGGTCCTGGTGGCGTGGCGCGACGCACCGCCCGCGCTCGTGCAGGCGGCCGCCGCCCTCTTCGTCGTGGGCGTCGGCGTGCTCCTGTGGCGGATGCCGCACCGCCGTGACCCCGACGACGACGACACCGGCGCGGTGGTCTGACCCGGTCGCACCCGTCCTCAGAGGCGGGCGAGGTCGGCCGCGCCGACCATCCCCGCGTCGTTGCCCATCGACGCGACCACGATCTTCGCCTCGGGCCGGTGCCCACGTCCGGACAGCTGCTCCGCGAAGCCCTTGCGGGCGGGAACCAGGAGCAGATCTCCCGCGTCCGCCACGCCTCCCCCGACGACGATCAGCGCCGGGTCGAGCAGCGCAGTGGCCGACGCCGCGCCCTCGCCCACCCAGCGTCCGAGCTCGGCGAGCAGCTCGACCGCCAGCGGGTCACCCTCCTGGGCCGCCTGCGTGACCTGCGGACCGTTGAGCTTGTCGACGTCTCCGCCGGCCAGCTCCAGGAGCCGCTTGGCGCGGTCGGGCTCGATGATCACGGTGGCCTGCGCGTCGCGCACCAGGGCGCTCCCCGAGGCGTACTGCTCCCAGCAGCCCTCGTGGCCGCAACCGCAGTAGTGGCCCCCGGGGACCACGCGCATGTGCCCGATCTCCGCGGCGACACCCCACGCCCCGCGCACGAGCTCGCCGTTGGACACGATGGCGCCGCCCAGGCCGGTGCCGACGGTGAGCATGAGCATGTCGTCGACGTCGCGGCCCGCACCGAACCGGAACTCGGCCCAGCCGGCGGCGTTGGCGTCGTTCTCGACGACGACCAGCACGTCGTCGTTCTGGAGGATCGCCTGGACCCGCTGGCGCAGGGGGTAGTCGCGCCACGCGATGTTCGGGGCGAACAGGACGGACGAACGGTCGGCCGAGACGAACCCGGCGGCGGCGACGCCCATGGCGCTGACCTCGTAGGAACCGCTCAGCTCGAGGTAGACCTCGGCGATGGCCTTGTCGATCCCCGCGACGTCGTCGGGCGACGTCTCCCGGCGCGTCTGCGCGAGGATCGTGCCCTCCTCGTCGACGACTCCCGCCGCGATCTTGGTCCCGCCGATGTCCACACCGATGGCGTGCATGTTCGTGTGTGCTCCTACGCGCTCGTACCGTGCTCGCTACCGTCCGGTGCGGGCTTCCACGCTATCCGCCTGCGCGGCCCCCGGCCCACGTGCCCGGAAGACCCCGCGACCAGGCCCGCCGCAGAGCGTACCCATTCGGCTGCTGCCCACAGGGCGACCGAAGTCCCGTATCGTCGGGGCCACACTTCGCCCCCCTGTCACTGGAGCCAGCATGGACGAGTTCCACATCCCTTTGCGCGTCGAGGTCGATCCCTCGAAGAACCTCAACGACCTGCTCGCCGCCCGGGTCGCGAGCACGCCCGACGGCGTCCTCGTCGAGCACAAGACGCACGAGGGCGGCCCGTGGATCCCCCTGACCTCGCGGGAGTTCGACGCGGAGATCGTCGCCGTGGCCAAGGGTCTCGTCGCACGAGGCGTGCAGCCCGGTGACCGCGTCGGCATCATGTCGCGCACGCGGTACGAGTGGTCGCTGATCGACTGGGCCGTCTGGGCCGCGGGCGCCGTGCCGGTCCCCCTGTACGAGACGTCGTCGGCCGAGCAGGTCCTGTGGATCCTCACCGACGCGGACGTCTCGCTGCTCGTCGTCGAGACCGCAGCGCACGCCGCGGTCGTCGACGAGGTCCGCGCCGATGCGCACACCCTGCGCGAGGTCCTGATCCTCGACGACGGTGCGATCGACACCATCGTCACCGGCGGAGCGAGCACGTCCGACGAGGAGATCACCCGTCGCCGCGGCCTCGCGGTGCTCGACGACGTCGCCACCATCATCTATACGTCGGGGACGACGGGCCGGCCGAAGGGTGTCGAGCTCACGCACGGCAACTTCTACCTGCTCACCGTGAACGCGGTCGAGGACATCAACGAGGTGTTCGCCGAGCCCGGCGCGCGCACGCTGCTCTTCATGCCGCTCGCGCACGTGTTCGCCCGGTTCATCGAGGTGCTCTGCATCCCCGCCGGCGCCGTCCTGGGCCACAGCCCCAGCACCGCCACCCTCATCGACGACCTCGGCTCCTTCCGGCCGACGTTCATCCTCGCGGTCCCCCGGGTGTTCGAGAAGGTCTACAACTCCGCCGAGCAGAAGGCTGCAGCGGGCGGCAAGGGGTCGATCTTCCAGCGGGCCGCGAAGACGTCGATCGTCTACTCGCGCGCGCTCGACAACCCGCACGGCCCGAGCCTCTGGCTGCGCCTGCAGCACAAGGTGGCGGACGTGCTGGTGCTGCACCGCCTGCGCAACGCGCTGGGCGGCAACGCGCGGTGGGCCGTCTCGGGCGGCGCTCCGTTGGGCGAGCGGCTCGGTCACTTCTACCGCGGTCTCGGCCTCAACGTGCTCGAGGGCTACGGACTGACCGAGACCACCGCACCCGCGACCGTGAACCGCCCCGGACGCGGCACCAAGATCGGCACGGTCGGCATCCCCCTGCCGGGCAGCGGCGTGCGCATCGCCGAGGACGGCGAGGTGGAGCTCCAGGGCATCCAGGTGTTCCGCGGCTACCACAACAACGAGGCGGCGACCGCGGAGGCCATGCACGACGGGTGGTTCCGCACGGGCGACCTCGGGTCCCTGGACGACGACGGCTACCTGCGGATCACGGGTCGCAAGAAGGAGATCATCGTCACGGCCGGCGGCAAGAACGTGGCCCCCGCCGTGCTCGAGGACCGTATCCGCGCGCACCCGCTCATCAGCCAGGTGGTCGTGGTCGGTGACCAGCGCCCCTTCATCGGCGCGCTCATCACCCTCGACCCCGAGGGCGTCCCCGGCTGGCTGTCCGCGCACGGCAAGCCGGCGATGACGCTCGCCGAGGCGGCCAAGGACGCGGACGTCCTGGCATCCCTGGACAAGGCGGTCGAGAAGGCGAACAAGGCGGTCTCCCGGGCGGAGTCGGTGCGCAAGTACCGGATCCTCGAGTCGGACCTCACCATCGCCAACGGCTACCTCACGCCGAAGCTGAGCATCCGTCGCAACGAGGTGCTCAAGGACTACGCCGGCGAGATCGACGCCCTCTACGAGGGCCCGGCGGGAGACTGACGGCTCACACCGCGCGCACCAGACGCAGGGGCGGGACGAGACCCGACGCCGCGAGCACGCCGATGGCGTGCTGCTCCGCTGCATCGAGCTCGACCGCCCCTGCGGCGGTCGCGACAGGCATCGCCTCGGGCGTCGTGGTGCGCACCGGGATGGTCAGGAAGGTCACGACGCAGTCCGCGCACGCGGCCCCGCGCTCCGTGCAGGTGTCGCAGTCGATGATCATGCCGGGGACGCTAGCCACGACCACCGACACACTCGCGGTCAGAGGCGCTGCAGGCGCGCGACCAGCGTGCTGGACGGCACCACCCAGGCGCCCGCGGCCTCGACGTCGCGCACGACCTCCTGGTCGCTGGTCACGACGACGAGCACCCGGCCGGGAGGCTCGGCGTGCACGAGGCGTCGGATGAGGTCGTCGGCGATCTCCCCCACCGCGAAGAGCACCCGGACACCGCGCGCGTACCCGCCGGGCGGGTGCTGCTGACCCTCCTGGCCGTCGAAGCAGCACGTGACCTCGGCGCCGGTCCGGGCGGCCACCTGCGCGAGCCCGTCGACGAGCCGACGCCTCTGGTCGGCCAGCGACAGCTCCCCGAACCCGGACTTCGAGACGTTGTACCCGTCGACCATCAGGTGCGCCCACGGCTGACGCAACAGCTCGTCCAGCAGCTCCGGGTCCTCGACCGACCGCCCGCGCGAGCCCGGCCGCACCGCCGTGCGCTCCGTGGGCGGACTGACGAGGTCGGCCGGCAGGTCCGCGACCGGCGGCAGCGCGAGCTCGGAGCGCAGCCCGCTCGCGGCGTCGACGATCGTGTCGAGGAGGAGGCGGACGCGGACGTCGGCGAGCTTGCGGGCCGCCCGCAGCTCCGCCCGGGCCGCCGTGCGCTCGGCCTGCGCCGCCCGACG
>NZ_JBFUHU010000138.1:0-9292 GCF_056402235.1 Cellulomonas sp. P4_B5_2 | reverse complement strand
GGCACCCACGCGGACCGCACGGGGGCCGAGGTCTTCGAGGCGGACGGGCACGCGCTCGAGGCGGCGGTCCGCGACGCCGGGGCGGCCGCCGTGCGGGTCGGCATCCTCGGCGACGACCGCGCGATCCTGCGCGAGGCCATCGAGGACCAGCTGGTGCGCGCCGACCTCATCGTCATCACGGGCGGGCTGTCCGAGCTGACGCACGACACGGTCAAGGACGTGCTGGCCCCGATGGGCAGCGTCCGGCTGGACCAGATCGCGATGACGCCCGGCCAGCGGCACGGGTTCGGCACCGTGGCCGACGACCTGGCCAGCGACAAGTCCGTGCCGATCTTCGCGCTGCAGGGCCACCCGGTCGCCGCGCAGGTGTCGTTCGAGGTGTTCGTCCGGCCGGCGCTGCGGGCCATGGCCGGGCACGCCGAGCTGTTCCGCCCCTCGGTCGCCGCCGAGGTCGCCGAGGGCTGGGTCTCGCCGCCGGGGCTGCGCCAGTTCGTGCCGGCCACGGTGCTGGGCTCGCCCGACGAGGGCTACCGCGTGACGCCGCTCGGAGACCCCTCGGCCCCCACGGTGAGCGCCCTCGCGCACGCCAACGCGCTCGCTGTCGTCGGCGAGCAGGACCTGACCGTGCACCCCGGACAGGTGGTCCACTGCCTGGTCCTGGAGGGCTGATGGCGGCCGGGTGGCCCGCGGTCCTGGTCGAGGGGAACGTCCGGCTGCGCCCCCTGCGCCGGCGCGACCAGGACACGTGGATGGCGCTGCGGGCGCAGAACGCCGCGTGGCTGGAGCCCTGGGACGCCACGAGCCCGGTGCCGGTCACCGGCCCCCGGCCGTCGTTCGGCACCTTCGTGCGGTCGCTGTCCTCGCAGGCGCGCGCCGGCGTGACCCTGCCGTTCGCCATCGACCTCGACGGTCGGCTCGTCGGGCAGCTGACCGTGTCGTCGATCACCTACGGGTCGCTGAGGTCCGCGGCGGTCGGCTACTGGGTGTCCGAGCACGTCGCCGGGCTGGGCGTCACGCCCACGGCCGTCGCGCTGGCCACCGACCACTGCTTCAACGCGCTCGGCCTGCACCGGGTGGAGATCAACATTCGCCCGGAGAACGGGCCGTCGCTGCGGGTCGTCGAGAAGCTGGGGTTCCGGGACGAGGGGCTGCGCGAGCGGTACCTGCACATCCAGGACCGCTGGTGCGACCACCGCTCGTTCGCGCTCACGGTCGAGGACGTGCCGGGTGGGCTGCTGGAGCGGTGGCGAGCCCGGAACGGGTGACGCAGAGGCCGACACGCCGCGCTGGTCCCGGGTGGGCGCGGTCGGGACGCCTACCGTCGTGACGTGAACGATCTCGCAGGACCGGTCGCGCTCGCGCTGGTCGGCCTGTGGGTGGCATATCTGGTACCGCACAAGCTGCGGCACCGGCAGCAGCTGCTCGAGTCCCGGGCGGACGACCGGTTCTCCGAGGCGCTGCGCGTGGTCGCGGTGAGCGACCGGCGCATCCGCCAGGAGGCCTCGTCCGCGGAGTGCGGGCCGACGGCGAGCAGTACCGCGGGGCTGCTGACCCCGGGCAAGGGGCTCCCGGTGGCCACCGGGAGCGCGACAGGAGGCACCACCGTGGACCGACCGCACGGCACCCAGGACCGGATGACCACCGACGCGGCGCGCCGCGCTGCGCAGGCACGTGCCGCGAGAGCGGCCTCGGTCGCCCGTCGTGGCGCCGCCGCGCGCCGTCGCGCGCTCCTGGCCGGGCTCCTGGTCGTCGCGACCGTGGTCGGCTGGACTCTCGTCGGGCTGAACCCGCTGGTCACCTGGGTCGCGGGAGCCGTGCCCACGGTCCTGCTCGGCTCCGTCCTCGTGCTCGGCCGCCGTGCGGTCCTGGCCGGGCGGGAGGCCGACGAGGCCTGGGCGCAGAAGATCGCCGACGAGCGCCGGGTGGCCTCCGGTCCTCGCACGGGTGCGATGCGCGCGGTGGCCACCGCGTCCCGCACCGCGCCCACCGCCAAGCCCACCGCCAAGCCCACCGCCAAGCCCGCGGCAGCCCCTGCGGAGGTCGCTCCGCTCGAGGCGCCCATGCCCTTCGTCACCGGCCGCGCCGTCCACCCGTCCGACGCCAGCACCGAGGTGTTCGCGCGCATCGTCGAGGACAAGGGCGAGTCCGAGGGCCCCGCGCGGCACGCGTCCACCGGCCAGGTTCCCGTGGTCCGCCGCTCGGTGAGCGACCGCACCGCAGAGTCCGGCTCCGCGGACGACGAGGCCTGGTCGCCCGTGCCCGTCCCGCGCCCCACCTACACGATGAAGGCGTCCGCGCCGCGTCGTGAGCCGGTCCCGCTGGAGAACCTCGAGGGGTCGACCGCCGCCCGCACCGCCGACGTCGAGAACCCCGCCGACGCCGAGCGCACGCCGCTCGAGCCCCCCGTCGAGACGACCGGCAGCATCGACCTCAACGCGGTCCTGGCCAAGCGTCGCGTCGCCGGGGAGTGACCCGCCGGATTTCGCGATCCACCGGGCGCTGGTGTTAGTCTTTAGCCCGCTCGCGGGGCTGTGGCGCAGTTGGTAGCGCGTCTCGTTCGCAATGAGAAGGTCAGGGGTTCGAATCCCCTCAGCTCCACCCGCAGCACGAAGGCGGCCCCCCATCGGGAGGCCGCCTTCGTCGTGTACGGGGGTGTGCGCGCAGGCTCAGAGCAGGCTGCGGCGGCGGCTGCGGTTGCCCGAGACGGCGGCCACACCGATCGCGGCGAGCACCACCTGGAACAGCAGCTCGATCCAGTCGACGCCGGCGGTGTCCTGGACGCCGACCAGCGACGCCAGGTAGGTGCCGATCAGGGCGGCGACGATCCCGATCACGATGGTCAGCAGGAGCGAGATGCGCTGACGGCCGCGC
Organism: Cellulomonas sp. P4_B5_2; assembly: GCF_056402235.1. NCBI lineage: Bacteria > Bacillati > Actinomycetota > Actinomycetes > Micrococcales > Cellulomonadaceae > Cellulomonas > Cellulomonas sp. P4_B5_2. Next base: position 6,421 of record NZ_JBFUHU010000138.1, on the reverse strand, counting down.
ACGAGGAGACGGCCCAGGATGCCGATCACGGCGCCGATGATGATGGCGGAGATGATGCCTTCGGGTGTCATGTGGAACTCCTTGACTTCGAGGGGTTCTATCGGGTACGACCGATGAATCTAGGGGGGATCCGTCGGATCCGCGCGCTGAGCGCGGTGGCACACTGTCGCCGTGCCTTCTGTCGTGCCCGCCCGAATCGCTGCACAGAGCCGCTGGAACCGGGTCCGGTCCTGGATCGACCCGCTGGTCGTGATGATCCTGGCGGCCCTGCTGCTGGGGCTCCTGCTGCCGGCCCAGGGTGCCGTCGCGGACGTCCTGGACGGGGTCCGGACGGCGGCGATCATCGTCCTGTTCTTCCTGTACGGCGCGCGCATGGCCACCGGCGACGTCTGGGCCGGGCTGCGCAACTGGCGGCTGCAGGGGTCGATGCTCGCGTCCACGTACGTGGCGTTCCCCGTCCTGGGCCTGCTGGTCCAGCTGCTGCCCGACGCGGTCGTCTCGCCCGAGCTCAAGACCGGGCTGCTGTACCTGTCGCTGCTGCCGTCGACCGTGCAGTCGTCGGTCGTGTTCACGTCGATCGCGCGCGGCAACGTGGCGGGCGCGATCACCGGCGCCACGATCTCGAACGTCGTCGGCATCGTGCTCACGCCGCTGCTCGTCGCGCTCCTCATGGTCCGCACCGCCGCGGTGTCGGGGAGCAACGTCGGCGGGATCCTGCTGCAGCTGCTGCTGCCGTTCGCGCTCGGGCAGCTGGTGCAGCGCTGGATCGGCCCGTGGCTGCGTGCCCGGCCGCAGCTCACCCGGGTCACCGACCGCAGCACCCTCGTGCTCGTCGCGTACACGTCGGTGAGCGAGGCGACCGTGTCGGGTGCGTGGTCGCACGTCACCTGGGTGGCCCTCGTGGTCCTGCTCGTGGTGTGCGCGGTGATGCTCGCGGCGATGCTCCTGCTCACGTGGAACAGCGGACGGTGGCTCTCGCTCGAGCGCGGCGACCGCATCGCGCTGCTCATGTGCGGGTCGAAGAAGAGCCTGGCCACGGGCCTGCCGATGGCCGCCGTCCTGTTCGACCCCGTGCTCGCGGCCAGCGTCGCGCTGCCCGTCATCGCGTTCCACCAGCTGCAGCTGGCAACGTGCGCGGTGCTCGCGCGCCGCCTCGCCGCGCAGGTCGAGTAGCGTCTCCCCGGAACGATTCGATCAGGGTCGTCCACCGCCCGTCCCCGCCGAGGAGCCCCGTGCCCGACGTGATCGCCGTCATCCCGCAGCCCGCTGTGCTGGAGCGGACCGGGGACGCCCCGTTCGTCCTGACCGAGGCGACCACCGTGGTCGCCGACGGCCGCCCTGACCTGATCGGCATCGCGGTGCTGGTCGCCGACCTGCTCGGCCGCGTGGGCGGACGGGCCGTCGAGGTGCGGTACGCCGAGAGCGGCGCGTCCGACATCGTGCGCCTGCGGCTCGTGGAGTCGTTGCCGCCGGGCGACGAGGCGTACCGCCTGATCTCGCGGAACGGCCGCATCGACCTCGAGGCCCGCACCACCGCCGGCCTCGTCCGCGCCATCGTCACGCTGCGCCAGCTGATCGTGTCCGCGCCCGGGGGCGTCCTGCGGGTGCCCGCGGTGCGCATCGAGGACTCGCCGCGCTATGACTGGCGCGGCCTGTCGATCGACGTCGCGCGGCACTTCGTCACCGTCTCGGACCTCAAGGTCGTCATCGGCGTGATGGCGCACTACAAGCTGAACGTCCTGCACCTGCACCTCACCGACGACCAGGGGTGGCGGCTCCAGGTGCCGTCGCGTCCGCTGCTCACCCGGCTGTCCAGCAGCACGTCGGTCGACGGCGACCCGGGCGGCTTCTACTCGGCGGAGGACTTCGCCGACATCGTCGGCTTCGGCGCGGCCAGAGGGGTGCGGGTGGTGCCGGAGATCGACGTCCCCGGTCACGTCAACGCCGCCACCCACGCGTACGGGGAGCTCACCCCGTCCGGCGAGCCGACCGACACGTACACCGGCATCGAGGTCGGGTTCAGCCGGCTCCACGCGGACCTGCCCGCCACGGGCGCCTTCCTCACCGACGTGTTCGGTGACGTCGCCGCGATGACGCCGGGCGACTACGTGCACATCGGCGGCGACGAGGTGCTCACCATGGAGGCCGACGAGTACGCCACGCTCGTCGCAGCCGCGTCCGCCGCGGTCCGGGCCGCCGGCAAGAAGGTGGTCGGCTGGCAGGAGATCGCGCACACCCCGCTGGAGCCCGGCACGGTCGTGCAGTACTGGGACACGCGGGTGGACGCGGCGCCGTTCGTCGCGGCGGCCCAGGCGGGCGCGCTGCTGCTCATGTCTCCCGGGTCGAAGGCCTACCTCGACATGAAGTACGACGCGAGCACCGAGCTGGGCCTGGAGTGGGCGGGTCACATCGAGCTGCGCGACGCCTACGACTGGGAGCCGTCGACGCTCGTCGAGGGGGTGCCGGCGGACGCGGTGATCGGCGTCGAGGCGGCGATCTGGACCGAGACGCTGCGCGACCTGCCCGCCCTCACGCAGATGCTCCTGCCCCGGTTGGCGGCGATCGCGGAGGTGGCCTGGTCGGCGCCCGAGCGGCGCGACTGGGAGGACTTCCGCACGCGGGTCGCGCAGCAGGCGCCGTTCTGGGACCGCCTCGGGCTGTCCTGGTACGCAAGCCCGCAGGTGGACTGGCCGCAGCGCTGAGCGGCTAGACCCAGGTCTGCAGCCACATGTGCGAGTGCCAGAAGTCGTAGGGCACGATCCACGCCGTCCAGACCGGGTAGAAGAACGCGCTGACCCCGAGGATCAGGGCCACGAGCACTCCGCACCCCACGATCGCCCAGCGCCGGCCGCGCTCGTCGACGTACTTCGGCCCGACCACCAGGCCGATGACGTAGACCAGGGTGAGCACCACCCAGGGCGTGAACGCGATCGAGTAGAACGTGAAGATCGTGCGGTGCGCGTAGGCGAACCAGGGCAGCCAGCCGGCGACGATGCCGGACAGCACGGCGCCCGCCCTCCAGTCCCGGTACCGGAACAGCCAGACCGCCGCCACCAGGACTGCCGCTGCGGCGCACCACCAGAGCACCGGGTTGCCGAGCGCGACGATCGCCTGCGAGCAGCTGTCCGCACCGCACGCGTCCTGGGCCGCCTGTCCGGTCAGCCCGGAGACCTCCGTCGGGTACCAGAACGACGTCGGCCGCCACTGCACGATCCAGCCCAGCGGGTGCGCCGCGTAGGAGTGCGGCGTCTCCAGGCCGTTGTGGAACGCCCACATGTCCTGGTGGTACTTCCAGAACGAGCGCAGCGCGGGCGGCAGCCACTGGACGCCCAGGTCCGGGTTCTGCTCGGCCCACAGCCGGCCGTAGGCCCCCCGGTGCGCGAACCACGACCACCACGAGCCGACGTACACGACGACCGCGATGCCGACCATCGAGATCCCGGCGACGACCCCGTCCTTGAGGATCCCGGCGCGCCACCAGTGCCGCACCCCGATGCCGCGGCGGGCGGTGAGGTCCCACGCCACGCTGAGCAGCCCGAACACCGCGAGGAAGTACATCGCGGACCACTTGGTGCCCAGCGCGAGCCCGAGCAGCACGGCCGCGGCGAGGCGCCACCAGCGGATGCCGAGCCGCGGGCCGTCGCCGAGGTCGTCTCCGGCGTCGAGGATCCGGGCGGTCCGGTCCGCCAGGCGTCGTCGGGCCTGGTCGCGGTCCAGCAGCAGCGCGCCGAACGCGGCCAGCACGAAGAACATGAGGAACGGGTCGAGCAGGCTGATCCGCGACATCACGATCGCCTCGCCGTCGACCGCCATCAGCAGGCCGGCCAGGGTGCCCAGCGCGGTGGACGCGAACAGCCGCCGGCCGATGCGCGCCACCATGAGGACCGCCAGCACCCCGCAGACCGCCGCCGCCAGCCGCCACGCCGCCGAGCTGCCGACCCCGCCGCCGACGTGGATCCCGAGCGCGATCAGCCACTTGCCCACCTGCGGGTGCACCACGTAGGAGCCCGTCGTGGTCAGGCCGCTGGTGKCGCCGGCCTCGAACGCCGGGTTGGGCTCCTCGCCCCAGGTGGCCTCGAAGCCGTTGACCAGCAGCGAGAACGCGTCCTTGACGTAGTACGTCTCGTCGAACACGAGGTGGTGCGGGCGTCCGAGGTCCCAGAACCGCAGCACCGCCGCGAGCGCCGTCACCGCGAGCGGCCACAGCCAGCCCGTCAGGCGCGCGCCGGGGGTGGCGTCCAGGGCGAGCGAGTCGTCGCCGACCAGCCGCCGCAGCAACCGGCGGTGGTGCGACTCCACCGGCCCCTCGACCTCGCGCGGCTCCCCCGGGGGAACCAGCTCCTCAGGAGCGCCGAGCTCGTCGGGATCCTGGGTGGGGGCGGCGTCTCCCCGACGGGCGGTCAGGGTCGAGGCGTCGTCGTCGAGGGGCGGCACGCGGTCATCGTAGGGGCGACGACTGTGCTGTGGGAGGTGGCAGGCTGACCGCGTGAGCCCCGCAGAGCAGCAGACCCCCGGCCGCCTCGTGCTGGCTGCGACGCCGATCGGCAACACGGAGGACGCGTCCGCGCACCTGCGCCGGCTGCTCGCGGAGGCCGACGTGGTCGCCGCCGAGGACACCCGACGGCTCCGCGCGCTGGCGGCGCGACTGGGCGTCGAGATCGGCGGTCGCGTGCTCAGCTTCCACGAGCACAACGAGGTCGAGCGCTCCGCGGAGGTCCTCGCGGTCGTCGCCGGCGGGGGAACCGTGGTCGTCGTGACCGACGCCGGCATGCCCGCCGTCTCCGACCCGGGGTTCCGGGTGGTGGGCGCCGCCGTGGCCGCGGGCCTCCCGGTCACGGCCGCGCCGGGACCGAGCGCCGTGCTGACCGCCCTCGCGCTCTCGGGACTGCCCACCGACCGGTTCTGCTTCGAGGGCTTCCCCCCGCGCAAGCCCGGGGAGCGCGCGCGGGCGTTCGAGCTGCTCGCCGACGAGCGCCGCACGATGGTCTTCTTCGAGGCGCCGCACCGGCTCGACGACACGCTGGCCGCGATGGCCGACGCGTTCGGCGGCGACCGTCCCGCCGCGGTGTGCCGCGAGCTGACCAAGACGTACGAGGAGATCGTGCGGGGACCACTCGCGGACCTCGTCGCCTGGGCGTCCGCCGACCAGGTGCGCGGGGAGATCGTCGTGGTGGTCGGCGGGGCGCTGAAGGCGGTGGAGCTGTCGACCGCGGACCTCGTGGCCGAGGTGCTGTCCCGCGCGGACAGCGGCGAGCGACTGAAGGACGCGGTCGCCGAGGTGGCGACCGCGGCCGGCGTCCCGAAGCGTGACCTGTACGCGGCCGCGCTGGCGGCGAAGCCGTCCCGGTCGGCAGCGACGCCCGGCTGACCTGGGTCGAGGACCACCGCCGAACGGCTGGTCAGGGCGATCCCGGAGTGCGCGGCTGCCCGCTGCGTGATCGGCTGAGGCATGACTGTGCGACGGACGGCGTGGGTCGGGCTGGCAGCAGCCGTCGTGGCGCTCGCGGGCTGCACGTCCCCGGCGGAGAGCCCGGACCCGACGACCACGCCGAGCCTGGCCAGCTCCGCGAGCCCGTCGGCGTCGAGCCCGCCCACCGGTCAGGTGAGCGAGGTCGACGACATCGTCGGGGACCTCGCCGTCCCCTGGGGGATCGCGTTCCTGCCGGACGAGCGGGCCGTCGTCACGTTGCGGGACGCCGCGCGGCTGGTCCTCGTCGGGCCGGACGGTGCGGCGACGGACGTGACCGGTCCGGGTGCCGACGAGCTCGCCGACGTCGTCGTCCCCGGCGGGGAGGGCGGGCTGCTGGGGGTCGCCGTGCTCGGGTCGTCGGACGGCGCAGTGGATCTGGCCCTGTACGCCACCGCAGCCAACGACAACCGGGTCCTGCGGGGGACGCTCGACGGGTCGACCCTGGGCGAGCTGCGCCCGATCCTCACCGGCATCGCCAAGGCCGGCAACCACGACGGCGGCCGGCTCGCCGTCGGGCCCGACGGGTACCTGTACGTGACCACCGGCGACGCGGGCGACCCGCCCTCGGCTCAGGACCCGGACGGCCTCAACGGCAAGATCCTGCGCATCACCGCCGACGGCGACCCTGCCCCCGGCAACCCGGACGAGGACTCGCCGGTGTGGAGCCTCGGGCACCGCAACGTGCAGGGGCTCGGCTGGGCGCCCGACGGGCGGATGTTCGCCTCGGAGTTCGGCCAGAACACGTGGGACGAGCTCAACCTGATCGAGCCGGGCGGCAACTACGGCTGGCCGGAGGTCGAGGGGATGGGCGACGGCTCCGGTTTCGTGGCGCCCGTGGCGGTGTGGGGGACCGACGACGCGTCGCCGAGCGGCCTCGCCGTCACTGCCGACGCCGTCTACCTGGCCGGGCTGCGCGGCGAGCGGCTGTGGCGGGTCCCGCTGACCGACGAC
>NZ_JBFUHU010000137.1:0-9298 GCF_056402235.1 Cellulomonas sp. P4_B5_2 | reverse complement strand
GTCGTCGGGGACGATCGGCGGCAGCGAGTTCGGCTGCGCGGGCTCGTCGTCCTCGGGCACGACGGGAGGCAGCGAGTTCGGCTGCGCGGAGTCCTCGTCCTCGGGCACGACGGGCTGCGCGGGCTCGTCGTCCTCGGGCACGACGGGAGGCAGCGAGTTGGCCTGCACGGGTTCCTCGTCCTCGGGCACGACGGGGGGCAGCGAGTTGGCCGACACTGGCTCGTCGTCCTCCGGCACGACGGGAGGCAGCGAGTTCTCCACGTCGTCGGGCGGCATCGGACCGTCGGCGTCCCGGTCGTCCCTCGTCGGAGTCACGCTCATGCCTTGAACAGGTGCCGACGGATCGCGGCGGCGTTGGAGAAGATCCGGATGCCCAGCACGACGACGACGGCGGTCGACAGCTGAGTGCCCACGCCGAGCTGGTCGCCGAGGAACACGATCAGCGCCGCGACGACCACGTTCGACAGGAAGGAGATGAGGAACACCCGGTCGTCGAAGATCCCGTCGAGCATGGCGCGCAAGCCACCGAACAGGGCGTCGAGGGCGGCGACCACGGCGATCGGGAGGTAGGGCTGGAGCTCGACGGGCACGGTCGGCTGCAGGAGCAGACCCCCGACGACGCCGATGACCAGACCGATGACTGCGATCACGTGCCGTCCCTCCGTGTCAGACCTGCAGACCCTGCCACAAGGCTCCGTCCAGATGCATCCCCGCCCGCACGCGCCCCCGGCTCGGGCGCGGAGGACGCGTCCGGAACCTCGGCCTCGTTGAGGGTGACCAGGCCGGTCCCCGGGAGCTCGAGCTTGCTCTGCGACGTCATCTGGACGCCGATCCCGTACGTCGTCCGGAGGGTCGCCAGGTGCTGGCCCGCGCTGGCCCGCGCGAGCTCCGTCTGCATGCTCACCGCGTCGCCCACGGCCTCCACCGTGTACGGGCTGCTCAGGGCGACCAGGTCGACGAGCACCGCGTCCCCCGCGCTGCGGATCGCGGTCATCGCGGTGAGGCGCTGCCCGTTCACCGCGACGGCCTCGGCCCCGGCCGCCCACAGGCCGTTCACCACGACCTGGAGGTCGACGTCCTGCACGCGCAGCTCCGGGTCCTCCTCGTCGCGGTTGTCGGACTGTGCGTCCGTGAGGACGAGCCGCAGACCCGGCCCCGTCACCGCCGTCACGCCGGACTGCACGGAGTCCGCCTCGATCTCGTCGCGCACCGACTGGCCCTCGTCCCCGAGGAGCTCCTCCTGGAGCCTGGCGATCTCGTCGGTCATCGCGGTGATGTCCGACTGCTGTTCGTCGGCCTCCGCGCGGCGCTCCTCGATCTGCGCCTCCAGGAGCTCGCGCGCGGCCAGCACCGCCCCGGCAGGCTGCCGCAGGGCGATCGTCGCGGCCGTCGCGCCCAGGCCCAGCCCGACGGCCAGAGCGACCAGACCGGCGGTCGACCGCCACGTGCGCCTGGGGCCGGTGCCGGCGGCACGGCGAGCAGTGGCCTCCGCATACCCCGGGTCGAGCGGGCGTCGGTAGAACTCGTTGAGCAGCGTCATCGACGCGTCCGGGCTGCGCGGCGGCTCGCTGGAACCGTGCCGCGCGCTCATGAGCGTCCCGCGTCGTCGCGCAGGAGCTGGCGCGCCTGGGCGAGGTAGACGACCGCCGAGAACCAGTAGAGCGCGACGCCCCAGAGGGCGAAGGCCCACCCGGCGACCCCGGCGACGGTGCCGACCCACGAGTCCCACTGTGCGAGGAGGAGCAGCGGGAACGCGTAGAGCAGGGCGAACGTGCCGGCCTTGCCCGCCAGGTGCACCTGCAACGGTGCGTACCCCGCACGGGCGAGGACGATGAGCATCACCGCGAGCACCACGTCGCGCAGGACCAGCACCCCGAGCAGCCACCACGGCACCACGTCGCGCCAGGCGAGCGCGACGAGCGTCACGATGATGAAGAGGCGGTCCGCAGCGGGGTCCAGCAGCTGACCGAGCCGGGACACCTGCCCGAGCCGCCGGGCGAGCACCCCGTCGAGCCAGTCGCTGGCTCCGGAGACCGCGAGGACCGCGACCGCCCACCCGTCCTCGCCGTGGGCGATGAGCAGCGCGAACACGGGGACGAGGAGCAGACGCACGAGACTGATGGCGTTCGGCACGGTCAGCACGCGCGTGGAGACGACGTCGTTGCTCGCCACTGCCTCCCCCGTCACTGTCCCGTCCTGGCGGCGTCGATACTATGCGGCCCGGGGCCCCGCTCCCGACGGCGGCGCGCCCTCGGCTGCGGCGCAGGTCAGCGGGTGCAAGAGTTCAGGGATGGTGCACCGCAACGACCCGGACGTCATCAAGCGCCTCCTGACGTCTCCCGGGAGCTGGGCGGTCGTCGGCCTGTCGACGAACACGTCCCGCGCGGCGTACGGCGTCGCCCGGTACCTGCAGTCCCACGGCCACGAGATCGTGCCCGTGCACCCGCGCGCGGAGACCGTCCATGGGGCAGCGGGCGTGCGCACGCTCGCCGACGTGGACGGGCCCGTCGACGTCGTCGACGTGTTCGTGAACAGCACGCTGGCCGGCGCCGTCGTGGACCAGGCGATCGCCGTCGGCGCCCGTGCGGTCTGGCTGCAGCTCGGGGTCGTCGACGAGGACGCCGCGGAGCGAGCCCGCGCGGCCGGTCTCGACGTCGTCATGGACACCTGCCCCGCGATCGAGGGTCCGCGGCTCGGCCTGTAGGCGTGTGCGCGAGGTCACCCGCGGCCTGCCTGCCGCTGGAGGCCTCCGCCCGGTAGACTCCGTCACGAATCTGGAGTTCGTCGCGTCCCCCTTCGAGGCGTCGTCACCACCGCTCAGCCGGTCGTGACCCGCCTCGCGTCGTGTGGTCTAGGCATCGCGTGAGCGGTTGCCACTGGGTGGTCCGGGGCTGCGACCCGCTGTTCGCCGTCCCGGTGCACGGTTCAGGGCTCCGCCCCGCGATGATCGGTTCCCCACTTCATGAGCTCTGCCCTGCCCTCTGCCCTGCCCGAGGACGCCACCTTCGCCGACCTCGGGCTGCCGCCGGCCCTCGAGGCCGCGATCGCCGACCTCGGTTTCACCGTCCCCTCCGCCATCCAGTCGCAGGCCGTGCCCGCGCTGCTGAGCGGCCGCGACATCGTCGGCGTCGCCCAGACCGGCACCGGCAAGACCGCCGCGTTCGGTCTGCCGCTGCTCGCCGCGATCGACTACGACATCCCCGCCGTCCAGGCCATCGTGCTGACCCCGACGCGTGAGCTCGCGATGCAGGTGGCCGACGCCATCCAGTCGTTCGCCACCCACCTGCCCGGCCTGAACGTGCTCGCGGTCTACGGCGGCTCGCCGTTCCTGCCGCAGCAGCGGGCGCTCGCCCGCGGCGCCCAGGTGGTCGTCGGCACCCCCGGTCGCGTGCTCGACCACCTCGAGCGCCGCACGCTGAAGCTGGACCAGGTGCGCTTCCTCGTGCTGGACGAGGCCGACGAGATGCTCCGCATGGGCTTCGCCGAGGACGTCGACAAGGTCCTGTCCGCTGCGCCGCGCGAGCGTCAGGTCGCCCTGTTCTCCGCGACGATGCCGCCGCAGATCCGTCGCGTCGCCGAGCAGCACCTGAACCGACCGGTCGAGATCACGGTCTCGCGCCAGGCGTCGACCGTGACCAGCGTGCGCCAGACCTACGCCGTCGTCCCGCACCGCCACAAGACCGGCGCGCTCGCCCGGGTGCTCGCCGTCTCCGAGGCCGACGCGGCCATCGTCTTCGTGCGCACCCGCGGTGCCGCCGAGGAGGTCGGCAGCGCGCTGATCGAGCGGGGCATCTCGGCCGCGTACATCTCCGGTGACGTCGCCCAGACGGAGCGCGAGAAGATCGTCGACCGCCTGCGGACCGGCGCGCTCGACGTGCTCGTCGCCACGGACGTCGCCGCCCGCGGCCTCGACGTGGACCGCATCGGCCTCGTCGTCAACTTCGACGTGCCGCGCGAGCCCGAGATCTACGTGCACCGCATCGGCCGCACGGGCCGCGCCGGCCGCGAGGGCGAGGCGCTGTCGTTCGTCACGCCCGCCGAGCAGTCGCGTCTGCGCCAGATCGAGCGCACGACGCGCCAGTCGCTCCTGCAGGTGGACATCCCCTCGCCCGCCGAGGTCTCCGCGCACCGCGTGCAGGCCCTCCTCGCCCGCACCGGCGCCCGGGCCGAGCTCGACCGCCTGGACCTCTACCGCGAGGCCATCGCCGTGCACCTGGCGCAGAACCCGGACGTCGACCCGTACGAGCTGCTCGCGACGCTGACGGCCCTCGCGGTCGGCGACGAGGGCCCCGTGGCCGTGCAGGGCGACGACCTGGACGACGCGCTCTCGCGTGCGCACCTCACCGGTGGCGGTCGCGAGCGCGACGGCGAGCGCAGCTACGACCGTCCGGAGCGCGGCGAGCGTCGCCGCGCGGACACGCACATCGCCGGGGGCTCGCCGCGCTGGCGTGTCGCCGTCGGTCACCGGGACGGTCTGCAGCCGGGCGCCCTGGTGGGCGCGCTCACCGGTGAGGGCGGCCTGACCGGCAAGGACGTCGGCAAGATCGACATCTTCGGCAGCTTCGCGCTGGTCGACATCCCGGCGGGTCTGTCGGCCGACGTCATCGACCGGCTGGCGCGCACCCGGGTCGCCGGGCGCCCGCTGCGCATCCGTCTCGACTCGGGCCCGCGCCCGGGCCACGGTGCCTCGCGCCCGACGCACGGCCCGGCACGCGGCCGCAGCTGATCGCACGGCCCAGCCCCCGTCTCCCTCCAGGGGAGGCGGGGGCTTCGTGCTATCGGAGCACCGACCCCGGGCGGCCCTGTCGAGAGGCCCCCCGAAGGAGGGTGATGTCCGCCTCGCGGAGCACCTCCCCCACGTCACGGAAGCCTCGGATGCTCCCCAGCACCCCGATGGCGACCCTCGAGCCCAGCTCCTGACGCAGCTGGTCGAGCAGCAGCGACAGGCGGCTCGGGACCCCGCCCGGCCCGACGTCGTCGAGCAGCACGACGAAGTCGTCCTCGGAGATCCGCGCGGGCGTGTCCCCCTCCCGGAGCGGACGGCGCAGCCGGCGGACGAGCTCGCGGTGCAGGTCGAGCCGCGCGTCCCCGTCCGCGTCCAGGTGCCCCTGCGTGGGGATCGCCGGACCGTCGAGCACCCGTACGAGGGCGAGGGCGCAGTCGTACCCGGGCGACCGCCTGGTCCGGAGCACCGCGGCGCCGAGCCGGTCCAGGAACAGCAGCCGGTTGACCAGCCCGGTCTCCGGGTCACGGAGCGCGTCGCGCTGCAGGGCGATCTCCTGCTCCTTGCGCTCCGTGACGTCCACGAGGGCTCCCACCAGCCGCGCAGGGCACCCGGCGTCGTCGAGCACCGTGACGGCCCGGCAGAGCATCCAGCGGTAGTCGCCGGACGACGTACGGACGCGGTGCTCGAGCTCGAGCGGTGAGCCGGCGCCGGCCAGCTGCGAGGCGATCGACGCCGACAGCTCGTCGCGGTCGGCGGGGTGCACACGCTCGAGCCACTCCCCCGGCGAGTCGCCGATGACGTCGTCGTCGTACCCGAGGGTCTGCTTCCAGCGGGGCGAGTAGTAGACCGTCCCCGCGGACACGTCCCAGTCCCAGGTGCCGTCGTGCGCGGCCATCGACGCCAGGGCGTAGCGCTCCTCGCTCGCGCGCACCGTGTCCGCCAGGGACCGCTCACGGGCAGCGGCCTGTTCCAGCGCACGACGCTGCTCGCGCAGGTTGGCCAGGAGGCGCTCCTGGTCGAGCGCGACCGCGAGCAGGGCCGCCCAGTGGTTGAACCGGTCGCGGGCGCTGGTGGCCCGCGACTCGACGGTGCCGTCGATGGCCAGCAGCCCCCAGTCGCTGCCGCCGAACGTCACCGGGACGACGAAGGTGAGCTCGTTCGAGCCGACGGTCCCGGCCCTGGTCAGGGCGGCCGGGGGGAACTGGCTGGCGGTCGTCCGGACGCCGACGAGGCGCGACAGGGTGCCCGACGTGTCGTGCACGCCGACGATCTCCATCTCCCGGTCGCCCGGCCCCCGGTCGGCGCCGAGCCAGAGCCCGAGGCAGGCATGACCTCGGACCCCGCGCGGCAGCCAGCCGAGGGCGCGCGGGCTGGCTCCGTCACCGCGCAGGAGGTCCATGTCGACCTCGTACTGGTCCACGATGGTGCGCTCGAGCTGCCCGCTGCGCGCCAGCATCGCCCGCGTGCAGCCCCGCGTCAGAGCGAGGAGCACCTCCGTGACCGCGCGCCGGACCGCGACCTCGTGGTCCGGGTGCGAGAGCGCTTCCACGACGTCTGCCTCCACACCGCGGAGGCAGGTCACCAGCTGCTCGAGCGCCTCGGGGTGCGGCTGCATCGCCGCCGTCACGTCGGCGAGCCGGGTCAGCGTCGCCGTCCCGGGCGTGGCCCCGCGCTCGGCAGCGGTCTCGATCGGCTCGACGACGGCGTGCCACCAGGTCTCGCGGGGCGCGACGCCGGTCCGACGTGCACCGCCGACACCGGCGGGCCCCACGAAGGCCGTACCGGCGAGCGCCCGGAGCACCTGGTACCCGCTGCGGCTGCCGGTCACGGCGCCGGCGGCCGGGGCGGACTGCGCGGACTCGGTGCAGCCGCAGGACTCCCGCAGCACCAGGGTCGACGGAGCCCGGTACTCCCCGCCGGGGACCTCCTCGCCGCGCATGCGGGAGAGCAAGAGGGATACCGCGGTCTCACCCACGCGGTCGTAGTGCGCGTCGACGGTGGACAACCGAGGTGTCACGCGCGCGCCGGAGTCGGCGTGGTCGAACCCGATCACCGCCTGGTCACGCGGGAGCACGAGCCCGGCAGCACGCAGGGCCCGCTGGAAGCCGATCGCGTTCCGGTCGGTGGCCGCGATCACGGCCGTCGTGGGTGTGCCGGCGGCGAGCATCCGGGCGGCCGCGTCGGCACCACCCTGCTCGTGGTTGTCCGACGACTCGAAGATCCAGGCGTCGGGCGGCTCGATGCCGTGCTCGGCGAGCGTCGCGCGGTAGGCCGCGAAGCGCTCGCGCATGTCCCGCTGCGTGAGGCAGCCGATGAAGCCGATCGCCGTGTGGCCGTGCCCGAGCAGGTGCTCGACCGCCGCGCGCACACCGCCGAGGTTGTCCGGGAGCACCACCGCGTCGTCGGCCGACTGGGGCTCCTCGCTGACCAGGACCACCGGCAGGCCCCACTGCTGCACCGACGCGAGCCGGTCGCTGCGCAGCGCCTTGCCCACCACGACGAGCCCGTCCACCGCGCCGAGTGCGACGGGTGCGTCGAGGATCGACTCGTCCGGGTACCGCTCCCGGTCCAGCCCCGCCGGATACGTCTGCACGGCCACGACGCGGTGCCCGGCCGCTCGTGCCGCGCGGGCCACCCCCGCGATCAACGCTCCGAAGTAGAACCCGCCGACCACCGGCGAGAGCACGCCGATCGTCCGTCGTGCCGTCGGTGAGACCGGTCCGCGTCGCACTGTTCCCATGACCCCACATCCCTCGCCCACGTCGTCGGAGCCGAGATGATGCATTTCACCCGCATCGGGCGACACACTAGGTGATCGTGGTCACACCTGCATATGACTCCGGAGTACCCGGCTCTTCCGCGTCGCCGTCGACGCCGTCGCCCGGGCCGTCCTCCCCCAGCCCTTCGACCGCCCCCGCACGACGCCCGACGATCACCGACGTGGCGCGCGCCGCGGGGGTCTCGATCGCCGTCGTGTCGTACGCCCTCAACGGCCGGCCGGGTGTCTCCGCCGCCACCCGGGAGCGCGTGCTGCGCGTGGCCGACGAGTTCGGCTGGCGGCCGAGCGCGGCCGCGCGGTCGATGCGGACGGGGCCGCGCGCCATCGGTCTCGTCTTCGACCGCGGGGCTGCCGGACCCGTCGCCCAGGCGACCGGGGTGCTCGAGTTCGTGATCTCGCTCCAGGAGGTCCTGGCCGCCCGCAACCTCGCCCTCGTGCTCCAGCTCGTCGACGGACCGGAGGCTGCCGTCGCCCTGTACGGCGAGTGGTGGGCGGAGCGTCGCTTCGACGTCATGGTCGTCACCGACGTGCTCCTCGAGGATCCCCGGCTCGACGCCCTGCGGCGGCTGCGGGCACCGGCTGTGGTCGTCGGTGCAGGTCAGAGCGATGTCGACCTCGCGGCGGTGACCCTGGACGACGCCGAGGCCTTCGGGCGCGTCGGCCGTTACCTGCTCGAGCTGGGGCACCGCCACGTGGCCCTGGTGAGCGGTCCGAAGGAGCTGGTGCGGACGCGCGAGCGGCTCGGTGCGCTCACCGGCGTGCTCGACGCGGCCTCCGGCGTGCTGGTCCACGAGGCCACGGGCGGCACGGCGGAGGAGGCTGCGGTGGCGACCCGGCGGCTGCTGACGGGGGGTCGGGCGCCGACCGCGATCGTCTACGACTCCGACCAGATGGCGGTCGCTGCTCTCGACGTGGCACGCCGCACGGGCCTCGCGGTGCCCTGGGACCTCTCGATCGTCGCGGGGTCGGACTCGGCCCTGTGCCGGCTCGCCACGCCCTCGATCACGACCCTCCCGTCGGCCCAGCGCGACCTCGGTACCGCCACCGGCGAGGCGGTCCTCGCGGTCCTGGACGGGGACCTCCGTGCCCGCCGCGCGCTCCAGATCGGAGGCCTCGCGGTGCGGGGCAGCACGGGTCCGCGGTCGAGATGAGAACGCTCTCATGCGAGTCACAGTTTGGTAACGCGGGCTACCTAAACGATTTGCCCCGTGCCGCCCAGAAAGTCCCCGTGGTGATCTAGCGACCAGTCGCCGTGGACTTCCCCGGACGACTTGCGCCCGGACGGGATGGCCGACCGGGCACTTCGATCGACACCCGGAGGACTACGTGTCCACACACGGCAAGAGAGCGGTGAGGCAGCGCCTGCGCGCGGCCACGACCGCCGCGGCAGCGACGGCGCTGCTCGCAGCACCCCTGTGCATCACGACGAGCGCCAGCGCCGCGGAGGCGCACGTCGACAACCCCTACGCCGGCGCGACGCAGTACGTGAACCCCACGTATGCGGCAGCGGCTGAGAGCGCTGCCACACGTGCCGGCGACGCCTCGCTGGCCGCAAAGATGCGGACCGTGGCGAAGCAGCCGACCGCCGTCTGGATGGACCGCATCAGCGCCATCACCGGCAACGCCGACGGCAACGGCCTGAAGTTCCACCTGGACAACGCCGTCGCCCAGAAGGGCTCCGGACCGATCGTCTTCAACCTGGTCATCTACGACCTGCCCGGACGCGACTGCTACGCCCTGGCGTCCAACGGTGAGCTCCCCGCCACCGACGCGGGCCTGGCGCGGTACAAGGC
>NZ_JBFUHU010000136.1:0-9347 GCF_056402235.1 Cellulomonas sp. P4_B5_2 | reverse complement strand
CACCAGAACAGCAGCACCGCGACGACGCCGAGCCAGAGCGTCGGAAGGACGGCACTGCGGGTGCGGGTCGGTCGCGGCTGGGCGATCGGCGCCAGAGGCGGCGCCTCCCAGGTCGTCGTGGTCATGAGACGAGTCTGGGCGGGGGTTCTCAGAGGATTCTCGGAGCTACCTGTCCGCGCGCTGTGCGATGGCCCGCGGCGGCGAGGGGACCGCCGCGGGCCATCGTCGGTCAGCTGGCGCCGGCCCGGGCCGATCAGTCGTTGCGGTAGCGCTCCACGAATGCCCGCAGGATGCGCGGAGGCGCCCAGACGTCCGCGCTGCGCACCCGGGCGATCACCTCGTCGTACTCCCCCGGGCGGTAGTAGCCGTAGTCGCGGTAGACCCCGATCCGGGTGGTGATGCCGTCCAGGTCGAGCTCGGGGTGGAACTGCGTGGCGTACAGGTTCTGGCGCACCCGGAACATCTGGACCGGGCACGTGGGCGAGGAGGCGAGCAGGACCGCGTCGGGTGGCAGGACACGGCACGCCTCCTTGTGCCCGACGAACGCCTCGAACGACTCCGGCAGCTCGGTGAGCAGCGGGTCCGCGCGGCCCGCGTCGGAGAGGGTGACCGTCACGGCACCGATGGGCTCGGCGTAGGTGCCGTCGATGACCGCGCCCTGGTGCACGCCCAGCGTGCCGACGCCGTAGCAGGCACCGAGGAACGGGAGGTCCCGGTCCACGATCTCGTCGAGGAGCGACGACATCTCCGCCTCGACGCGGCGTTGCGCCGCCGACTTCTGCGCCTCGGGCTTGCTCGCGTCGTACGGGCTGCCGCCGACGAACACGCCGTCGTACCGGTCCAGGTCGATCGGCAGGAACGGCGCCGCCTCCATCCGCACCTGCTCCAGCTCGTCAGCCTGCAGGCCGCCGAACCGCAGGAATGCCGCCCGCTCCCCGACGGACGCCACGTCCTCGGCACGGGAGCTGAGCAGCAGGAACCGGGTCATCCGACCCCCGCCACCCGGCTGGCGTCGTCGGGCCCGAGCATCCACCGGATCGAGCGCGTCGCCACCGCTCCCGCGGTCCGGGCCGCAGCCAGCCCCACCGGGCCCGGGCGGTCCAGCCCGAGCAGGTCGAACGTCCACTCCGGCATCGACGCGACCGCGGCCCGGGCCAGCAGCGTGTACCCGGGCCGGAGCGAGCGCGGCACCGGCGGCTCGTGCAGGAGGAAGTCGGCCGCATCGCGCGCTGCGGTGGACGGGCCCAGCGCGGGCCGGAACTCGTCGAGCGCCTTGGCCAGCTCCGCCACGGACTCCGGCACCCGCTCCGCGCCGAGCGCGACGGCCACGCGCGAGGCCTGCGCGACGTACTCGTCGGCCCCTGCGGCGTCGAGCGGTCGCTGCCCGTACACCCGGTGCGCCCGCAGGAAGCTGTCGACCTCGGCCACGTGCACCCAGCGCAGCAGCGTCGGGTCACCCGCGAAGTACGCCAGCCCCTCGGGCGTGACGCCGCGGATCCGCTCGTGCACCCAGCGGACCCGGTCGATGGCCGCCGTGGCGTCGTCGATCGTGCCGAACGTGGTGACGGCCAGGAACGTGCTGGTCCGCGCGAGGCGGCCCCAGGGGTCTCCCCGGTAGCCGGAGTGCGCGGCGACGGCCGCCATCGCGGCCGGATGCAGCGACTGCAGGAGCAGCGCGCGCATGCCGCCAACGAACATCGAGGCGTCGCCGTGCACGGTCCGGATGGCGGAGCCCGGCGGGAACCACCGGGGGCCGGGGGTGCCGTGGATACGTTCGCGGCTGGCCAGTCCGTCCGGCCCCGCGACGCGCAGGAACAACGCCGTCCCTGCCCGGTCCCGCACGTCGGCGAGGCTCTGCACCATGGGCCCTTCCGGTCAGCGGATCCCCTGCTCGACGATGCTAGGCGGCTCACCGCCGACACGCCCGTTCCCCCACGTCACGACGGGCAGATGGGCCGTCCGGGTGAGTGCCCGCCGGACCTCCCGCCCGAGGGCCCGGTCCGTCGCCACGATGGGCGCGTGAACCGCCGCCACCTCGTCGTCGTCCTCGTCGGTGCGCTCGCACTGGTCGGCGCCGGCGCCACGGCCTGGGCGAACCGCACGCCTGCGCCCCTGCCGCCCCTCGCGGTGGAGACGCTGGCCCCGCCGGCGGGCATCGACCTCCCGGTGCACGTCGTGGCCGGCGGTGACGACGGGGCCGCCTTCTCTCTCGACTCCCCCACGTCCGGCACCCTCTTCGAGAGCATCCTCACCCTCCCGCTCGCCGACCTGCCGGTGCTGTCGTCGCTCGGCGTGAACTGGGTGCCTCTCTCCGGGGCCTTCTCCTCCGTCGAGGCCTTCACCGACTGGCAGCGGCGCCATCCCGAGGATGCGCAGTTCGGCGGTGACCTCGTGATCGAGCACAGCGCCCTGGGCGCCGCGGTGCGCAAGGACCTGGCGATGACGAGCGGGGTGACGCTCACCCAGTGGGCCGTCGAGCACGACGGGTACCTCTACCTCGTCGAGTGGATGCACCACCCCGATGACGACACGGATCGGCCGACGGTCGAGGCCATGATCGCGTCCTGGCGCTGGAGCTGAGCTCAGGCCCTCGCCCGCACCTGCTCCACGCCCCGGTTGGCCAGCTGGTCCGCACGCTCGTTGCCCGGGTCCCCCGCGTGCCCCTTGACCCACACCCAGCTGATCGTGTGCCGGGCGGTCTCGGCGTCCAGCGCCTGCCACAGCTCCTGGTTCTTCACCGGCTTCTTGTCGCCCGTGCGCCAGCCGTTGCGCTTCCAGCCGGCGATCCACTTGGTCACGCCGTTCATCACGTACATCGAGTCGACGTGCAGGATCACGTCGCACGGCTTGGTCAGCGCCCGCAGCCCCTCGATCACCGCGGTGAGCTCCATGCGGTTGTTCGTGGTCTCCGGCTCGCCGCCGAACAGCTCGCGCTCGTGGTCGCCGTAGCGCATCCAGGCGCCCCAGCCGCCGACGCCCGGGTTGCCCTTGCAGGCGCCGTCGGTCCACATCTCCACCGTCGGGCGCTCGCTCACGGCCCACACCCTAGACGCACGTACGCATGGGACCATCGACGCACGATGAGCACCCCCACCCTGGCCGACCGCATCCCCGCCGACCCCACCGACCCCGACGCGCTGTACGAGGCCTTCACCGGCTGGGCCACCGACCAGGGCCTGACGCTCTACCCGCACCAGGACGAGGCCCTGCTGGAGCTCGTCACGGGCGCGCACGTGATCCTGTCGACGCCGACGGGCTCGGGGAAGTCGCTGGTCGCGGTCGCCGCGCACTTCGTGGCACTCGCGCAGGGTCGGCGCACCTACTACACCGCCCCGCTCAAGGCGCTGGTCAGCGAGAAGTTCTTCGCGCTCGTCGAGGCGTTCGGCTCGGCCAACGTCGGGATGATGACCGGCGACTCGGCGGTCAACCCGGGGGCGCCGATCATCTGCTGCACCGCGGAGATCCTGGCCAACGTGGCCCTGCGCGACGGCGCCGGCGCGGACGTCGGCCAGGTGGTCATGGACGAGTTCCACTTCTACGCGGACCCGCAGCGCGGCTGGGCGTGGCAGGTGCCGCTGCTCGAGCTCACCAACGTCCAGTTCGTGCTCATGTCGGCCACGCTCGGCGACGTCGGCTTCTTCGCCGAGGACATCACGCGCCGCACGCACCAGCCGGTCGCGGTCATCGCGAACGCCGAGCGTCCCGTGCCGCTGACGTTCAGCTACGCGATCGAGCCGCTGCACGAGCTGCTCGACGAGCTGGTCAAGACTCGTCGCGCCCCCGTCTACGTCGTGCACTTCACGCAGAAGGAGGCCGTCGAGCGGGCGCAGTCGCTCATGTCGACGCCCCTGGCCAGCCGTGAGCAGCGGGACCGGATCGCCGACGAGATCGCGGGGTTTCGCTTCGGTCCGGGCTTCGGCCGCACCCTCAACCGGCTCCTGCGGCACGGGGTGGGCGTGCACCACGCGGGGATGCTGCCCAAGTACCGCCGGGTGGTCGAGCGGCTGACCCAGCGCGGCCTGCTGCCGGTGGTGTGCGGCACGGACACGCTCGGCGTCGGCATCAACGTGCCCATCCGCACGGTCCTGCTGACCAGCCTGGTCAAGTACGACGGGGTCCGCATGCGGCACCTGTCCGCGCGCGAGTTCCACCAGATCTCCGGGCGGGCCGGGCGGGCCGGGTTCGACACGGTCGGCGAGGTGATCGTCCTGGCGCCCGAGCACGTGATCGAGAACCGCAAGCTGCTGGAGAAGGCGGGCGACGACCCCCGCAAGCTCAGGAAGATCGTCCGCAAGAAGGCCCCCGAGGGCCAGGTCAACTGGACGGACAGCACGTTCGAACGCCTCCGCGACGCCCCGCCCGAGCCGCTGACCAGCAGCTTCGCGGTCTCGCACGCCATGGTGCTGCACGTGCTGGCCCGCGAGGGCGACCCGGTCGCGGCCATGACCAAGCTCCTCACCGACAACCACGAGCCCGAGGGCGCCCGGGGCCGGCACGTCCGCCAGGCGATCGCGGTGTACCGCTCGCTGCGCACCGCCGGTGTGATCGAGCGCCCCTGGGTGGAGGACCCGACCGCTCCGCACGGCCGCCGTCGGGCCGTCCAGCTGACTGCGGAGCTGGCCCCGAACTTCGCGCTCAACCAGGCCCTCTCCCCGTTCGCCTACGCGGCCCTGGACCTGCTGGACCGGGACGACCCGGCGTACGCGCACGACGTGGTCTCCGTCATCGAGGCCACCCTCGACGACCCCCGCCAGGTGCTCTCCGCGCAGGAGAACCGCGCCCGCGGCGAGGCCGTCGCACAGATGAAGTCCGACGGCCTCGAGTACGACCAGCGGATGGCCCTGCTCGAGGACGTCGGCTACCCCAAGCCGCTCGCCGAGCTGCTCGAGGCCATGTTCGTCACGTACCGGCAGACCAACCCGTGGGTCGCCGACCTCGCCCTGTCCCCCAAGTCCGTGGTGCGCGACATGCACGAGCGCGCGATGGGCTTCGCCGAGTACGTCGCCTACTACCAGCTGGACCGCACCGAGGGCGTGCTGCTGCGCTACCTGGCCGACGCCTACCGCGCTCTGCGCCAGACGGTGCCCGAGGAGGCCCGCACCGAGGAGCTGTGGGAGATCATCGAGTGGCTCGGTGACCTCGTCCGCCGCACCGACTCCAGCCTGCTCGACGAGTGGGAGCGCCTGAGCAACCCGCTGGACGAGCGCGGCGCCGACGCCCCAGGCGGCATCGACGAGGACGTGCCCGAGCCGATCACGGCCAACCCGCGTGTGTTCCGGGCGCTGGTCCGGGGCGCCCTGTTCCGCCGCGTGGAGCTGGCCGCGCGGGAGTCCTACGGCGGGCTGGCGCAGCTGGGCGACGTCGACCCGGACGACGTGCCGTGGGACGCCGACCGCTGGCGGACCGCGCTGGACCCGTACTTCGACGACCACGACGAGATCCTCACCGGTGCGCCCGCCCGCGGCCCGGCACTGTTCCAGGTCACGCCCGGCCGGGGCACCTGGCAGGTGCGCCAGCTGCTGGACGATCCCGAGGGCGACCACGACTGGCGGATCGACGCGGTCGTGGACCTGGCCGGCTCCGACGAGACGAGCGAGGTGCAGCTGCGGATCGTGGCCGTGGGACCGCTCGGCGACCTCGCGGACTGAGACCGGGCGGACCGGGCGCACGGGTTACCGTTCGCGCATGAGCACCCAGCCCTCCGAGCCCCCGGCACGCACCACCAGGTCGCCGCGGTTCGTGTTCCTCATCTGCCTGGCCGCCGCGCTGGTGTCCGCCATCTGGGTGCTCGGGATCCTCACGATCGTCGCCGCCGTGGCGCTGGTGGTCACGGCGATGGTGCTGCAGGCCCGCGGCAAGAACCCTGCGCTCTGGTTCGCGGCGAGCACGGGCGTCGCGGCCGGCACCCTGATCTACCTGCTGATCGTGCTCATCACCGGCCAGTAGTCACTGCCCGTAGGCCGCCATCATGCGGTCGGACGGGACGATCTGCTTGCCCAGCGGGAACAGGGAGATCGGCACCATCTTCCAGTTGGCCAGCGCCAGCGGGATGCCCACGATCGTGATCGCCTCCGCGATGCCCGTGATGATGTGCATGAGCGCCAGCCACCAGCCCGCGACGATCACCCAGATGACGTTCCCGATCACGGACCAGGCACCGGCGGTCGGCTTGTCGACGACGGTGCGCCCGAACGGCCACAGCGCGTAGCTGGCCATCCGGAACGAGGCGATGCCGAACGGGATCGTCACGATGAGGATGCAGCAGATGATCCCGGCGAGCACGTAGCCGAGCGCCAGCCAGAAGCCCGCGAGCACGAGCCAGATGATGTTGAGCAGGGTCTTCACGGTCCCAGCCTGCACCCGGCGCGGTCGCGGACGGTATCCGGGATGACCCTGATCCGCCCCTATCGTGGCTCCGTGGCAAAGAAGGAGCACGCGCCCACCGGCACGCCGGCACTCGTGGCACTGACCGCCGCGGACGTGCCGCACACGGCGCACGCCTATGTGCACGACCCGGCCAGCACGCTCGGCTACGGGCTCGAGGCGGCGGCGGCACTGGGCGTCCCGCCCGAGCAGGTGTTCAAGACGCTGATGACGGTGGTGGACGGCACGCTCACGGTGGCCGTCGTCCCGGTGACCGGTCAGCTGGACCTCAAGGCCCTCGCACAGGCGGTCGGCGGGAAGAAGGCGTCGATGGCGCCGAAGCCCGATGCCGAGCGCGCCACCGGGTACGTCCTCGGCGGGATCTCACCGCTCGGGCAGCGCAGCGCGCACCCGACGGTGATCGACGAGACCGCGTGGCTGTTCGACACCGTCCTGGTCTCCGGCGGACGTCGCGGGCTCGACGTGGAGCTCTCCCCCGACGACCTCATCCGGCTCACCTCGGCGACCGTGGCCGACATCGCCCGGTCCGACGCGTGATCGCCGAGCGGCTCGCCCTCGTGCGTCGCCGCGTGTCGCAGGCCGCGCTCGACGCGGGCCGTGACCCGCGGGACGTCCGCCTGCTGCTGGCGACCAAGACGCAGCCGGCCGCCCTGGTGCGCCAGGCGCTGGACGCGGACGCGCGGGCGCGCGCCGACGACCCCACGCTGAGCGCCGTCCTCGTCGGCGAGAACCGGGTGCAGGAGCTGGTCGCCAAGGGCCCCGAGCTCGCGGGTCTGACCGCGCTCCACCTGATCGGGCCCCTGCAGTCCAACAAGGTGAACGCGGCCCTGCGCTGGGCCTCGTGCATCGAGTCGCTGGCGTCGAGAGACCTGGCCGAGCGGCTCTCCGCACGAGCGACGGACCCCTTGGACGTCTACGTGCAGGTCAACGTGTCGGGCGAGGACACCAAGCACGGCGTGGTGCCCGGCGAGGCGGTCGCGTTCGCCCGGACCGTCGCCGCCCTGCCGAACCTGCGCGTGGCGGGGCTCATGACGGTCGGGGCGCGGTCGGACGACCCTGCGGTGGTGCGCTCCGGCTACGCGCTCCTGCGCGACCTGCGCGACGAGATCGCGGCGTCGGGGACTCAGACCGCCACGGAGCTGTCGATGGGCATGAGCGGGGACCTGGAGCTGGCGATCGCCGAGGGCGCCACCCTGGTGCGCGTCGGCAGCGCGGTCTTCGGTGCGCGCGTCACGTGACCGCCGCGCAGCAGCACCACCTCGGCGGTGCGAGCGGACGCACCCGGCACCCGGCGGCGGACGGCAGACAGCTCGCGCGCGTGCAGCACGCTCAGTCGGCGCAGCTGGCGGTCCAGGTCCGTGTCCATCGATCTCCCCTTCGTCGACGAGCAGGAGCGCGCGGCGGGGCACCTGATACACGTCCGCACGCGAGGATGGGCGCATGAGCGACGAGCGACGGTTCCCCCGGTGGGTCTACGGCACCGGCACCGACCCGGACGCGCGGTTCTCGCTGGCCAACGAGCGCACGTTCCTGGCGTGGATCCGCACCTCGCTGGCCCTGCTGGCGGGCGGCGTGGCGCTGGAGGCCCTCGACCTGCCGGTCCAGCCCGACCTCCGGTTCGCCGCCGCGCTGGTGCTCGTGACGATCGGCGTGCTCGCCCCGGTGCTCGCCTGGATCAGCTGGGCCCGCGCCGAGCGCGCCATCCGGCAGAGCTCCGCGCTGCCGGCCCCGTCCGCCTTCGGGCTCCTGGTGGTCGGCGTGTGCGTCGCGGGTGGCCTGGTGCTCGTCGGGCTGATGGCCGCGTGAGCACCGCCGGCGACGCCCCGACCCTGGCCGCCGAGCGCACCCACCTCGCGTGGCGGCGCACCGCGATCGGCCTCACGGGCGGTGGGGTGGCCGCCGCGCACCTGCTCCAGGAGTTCCTGGGCCCCGCGGCCTGGAGCCTGGCGGCCACCGCGCTGGTCGTCTCCCTCGCCCTGACGGTCGTCTCGCACCGTCGTCACGTCGCCGACGGCGCCCTCCCTCCGGGCGGACGGCTCGTGACCGCCAGCGCGCTCGGCGTCGTGGTCATCGGCGTCGCGGCGGTGGCGTTCGTCGTGCTGCGCGGCCGCTGACTCAGGGCACCCGGGCGGTCCAGTCGGGGTCGGTGAACTTGCTCCGCATCAGCTCGGTCGCCCGCTCCAGCTCCTCGGGCCGGAGCGCTCCGTCGACCGTCGGGTAGCGGCTGCGGAAGTACGCGGCGAACGCGGAGATCACCTCCTCGCGCGGCAGCTGCGTCTGCGAGCGCACCGGGTCCACCCGCTTGTTCGCGCTCGTCGTGCCCTTGTCCGAGAGCTTCTCCCGGCCGATCCGGAGCACCTCGAGCATCTTGGCGGCGTCGATGTCGTAGGACATCGTCACGTGGTGCAGCACGGCCCCGCCGACCATGCGCTTCTGCGCCGAGCCCGCCAGCTTGCCCGCCGGTGACGCGATGTCGTTCAGGCCGCTCGTGAACGCCTGCACCCCGACGTCCGCGAGCGCACCGAGCACCCACTGGTTGAGGAACGCGTACGAGTCCTCGAAGGTCATCCCGTCCACCAGCGACGCCGGCACCACCAGCGAGAACGTGATGCAGTTGCCGGCCTCCATGAACATCGCACCACCGCCGGAGATCCGGCGGACCACCGTGATCCCGTACCGCTCGGCGGCCTCGAGGTCCACCTCGTTGCGCAGCGACTGGAACGAGCCGATGATCACCGCCGGCTCCACCCACTCCCAGAACCGCAGCGTGGGGCCGCGACGGCCGGCGCCGAGCTCCTCGGTGAGCACCTGGTCGAGCGCGGCGTGCAGGGCCGGGGGCAGCGGACCCGGGTGGATCAGCTCGAACGTGTGGTCCGCCCAGGCGGTAGAGAACCCGAGCGCCCGCCGGACGGCCACGGCCACCGCGTGGGCGTCGAAGCCGACCATCGTCACCGGCTGGTCCT
>NZ_JBFUHU010000135.1:0-9394 GCF_056402235.1 Cellulomonas sp. P4_B5_2 | reverse complement strand
GCGTCACGCTCCGCGGCATCCATTCTGGCCATTGCCTGCCGTTCGGTGCGGTCCGCATTGACGAGCGCGCGGATGGCGAACCAGAACAACAGACCGACACCGATGGACGGCAGGAGTGCCGCCAGGGCGGTGAGCAGCGGGTTCATGACTGCAACGGCTTCACCAGCGGGAACAGGATGGTCTCGCGAATACCCAGACCGGTGAGGGCCATGAGCAAGCGGTCGATCCCGAGCCCGATGCCCCCGGCGGGCGGCAACGCGTACTCCACGGCCATGAGAAAGTCCTCATCCACGCGCATCGCCTCGTCGTCGCCAGCCGCCGCCAGCAACGCCTGCGCCTCGAAGCGGTTGCGCTGGATCACCGGGTCGACGAGCTCGGAATAGCCGGTCGCCAGCTCGAACCCGCGCACATAGAGGTCCCACTTCTCGACGACACCGGCGACGCTGCGGTGATCACGCACGAGCGGGCTGGTCTCGACCGGGAAATCACGCACGAATGTCGGCGCAAAGAGGTGGTCGCCCACCTGGTGCTCCCACAGCTGTTCCACCAGCTTGCCGTGGCTGAGCCGCTTCGGGTCCACCTCGATGCCGAGCTTGTCGGCGTACACCTGCAACGCGTCCAGCCCGGTCTGCGGCGTGATCTGCTCGCCCAGCGACTCCGACAGCGACCCGTACATGGTCAGCTCGGCCCACTCGCCGCCCAGCTCGTACTCCTCGCCGTCCGGCAGGACGACCACGGTGGTGCCGAGCACGTCCTGCGCCGCGGTCTGCACGAGGTCGCGCGTCAGGGCGGCCATGGTGTCGTAGTCGCCGTAGGACTCGTACGCCTCGAGCATGGCGAACTCCGGGGAGTGCGTGGAGTCGGCGCCCTCGTTGCGGAAGTTCCGGTTGATCTCGAAGACCCGCTCGATGCCGCCGACGAGCGCCCGCTTGAGGAACAACTCGGGCGCGATCCGCAGGTACAGGTCCATGTCGAACGCGTTCATGTGCGTGATGAACGGCCGGGCGGACGCGCCGCCGGGCTGCGTCTGCAGCATCGGCGTCTCGATCTCGATGAAGTCGCGGCGGTGGAAGTTGTCGCGCAGCGAGCGCATGAGCGCCGGGCGCTGGCGGGCGGTCTCGCGCGCCGCCGGCCGCACGATGAGGTCGACGTACCGCTGCCGGACCCGTGCCTCCTCGGACAGCTCGACACCCTCGTAGAGGTTCGGCAGCGGGCGCAGTGACTTGGCCGCCATCTGCCACTCGTCGGCGAACACCGACAGCTCGCCGCGGCGGGACGCGATCACGCGGCCGTGCACGAACAGGTGGTCGCCCAGGTCGACGTCGGTCTTGAACGCCGCGAGCCGCTCCTCACCGACGGCGGCCAGGCTGAACATGGCCTGCAGCCGGTTGCCCTCGCCGTCCTGCAGCGTGGCGAAGCAGAGCTTTCCGCCGATCCGGACGAACACGACGCGACCGGCGACACCGACCTCGTCGTCCGTCTCCTGGCCCGGCTCGAGCTCGGGGTGCTCCGCGCGGACCTGCGCGATCGTGTGCGTGCGCGGCACGCCGACCGGGTACGCCTCGATGCCTGCGGCGAGCATCCGATCCCGCTTCTCGCGCCGCACCCGGAGCTGCTCGGGGGCGTCGTCGGGGGCAGGGGTGCTCTGGGGCGTCTCGCTCACCGGGCGATCTTACCGGCGCGGTCCCGTGGGTCCGGGCTCCAGGTCGAGGGCCAGGTCCAGGATCGGCGACGAGTGCGTGAGCCCGCCCACCGACAGGTAGTCGACCCCCGTCGCCGCCACCTCCCGCGCGCGGTCGAGCGTGAGGTTGCCGGTGGCCTCGAGCTCGACCGCCTCCCCCGTGGCCCGCACCGCCGCGACCACCTCGGTGAGCAACGGCGTCGGCATGTTGTCGAGCAGCAGGAACCGCGCGCCGGCGGCGATCGCCTCCAGGGCCTGCGCGAGGGTGTCCGCCTCCACCTGGATGGTCACGTCGGGGAAGCGTTCCCGGACGGCCGCGACGGCCGCCGCGACGGAGCCCGCGGCGACCACGTGGTTGTCCTTGACCATCGCGACGTCGTACAGGCCCATGCGCTTGTTGGTGCCGCCGCCGCAGCGCACCGCGTACTTCTCCAGCGCGCGCAGGCCGGGGGTCGTCTTGCGGGTGTCGAGCACCTGGGCGCCCGTGCCGTCCAGGGCGTCGGCCCACCGGCGGGTGTGGGTGGCGACGCCGGACGCGCGCGAGGCGAGGTTGAGCAGGGTGCGCTCGGCGACGAGGAGCACCTGCACGGGGCCGCGCAGCACGGCCAGCACGTCACCGCGGGTCACCCGGGTGCCGTCCTGCACACGTTGGTCCACCGTCGGCACCGCCAGCCCGAGCCGGGCGGCGACCTGGCCGACGACCTCGGGCACCACCACCAGCCCGGCGACCACGCCGTCCTGACGGGCCACGAGGTCCGCGGCGCCGACCGCGTCCGGCGGGATCGTCGACTGCGTGGTGACGTCCCGGCCGGGCTCCGGGCCGAGGTCCTCGTCGAGGGCGATCGCGACCGTCCGGGCGAGCCAGGCGGGGTCGAGTGCGGTCATGGCGTCAGCCGATCTGTGCGCGTCGGGAGACCAGGTCGCCGTCGGCGTCGAGCGACAGCTCCAGCCGGACCTGCCAGGCCTGCTCCGTGTCGGGGAAGTCGCTGCGCGCGTGCCCGCCGCGGCTCTCCTCGCGCTCGAGCGCGGCCGCGGTCAGCACGGTGGCCACCTGGTGCACGTTGGTCGTCTCCCACTCGGCCACCTGCGGAGCCGCCAGCCGGCGCCCCTCGTCGGTCCGCAGGTGCGCGTCGGTGGGCACCGCCGCGAGCTGGGCCACGGCGCGGCGCAGCCCGTCGCCGGAGCGCAGGGGTCCCGGTCCGTCCGACGCGATCCGCTGCACCCGCGCACGGGACGCCGCAGCGACCAGCGCCTCGTCACCGGGCCTGGGCACCGGGGTGAGCGGCGGGAGCGCGCCCTGGTGCACCTGCGCGGCGATGTGCCGGGCGGCCCGGGTGGCGAACACCAGGCCCTCGAGCAGCGAGTTCGACGCGAGCCGGTTGGCGCCGTGCACCCCGGTGCAGGCCACCTCGCCGACCGCGTACRGGCCGGGCAGGCTGGTGCGCCCCACCAGGTCCGTGACGACTCCGCCCGAGTGGTAGTGCTGGGCGGGTGCGACCGGGACCAGGTCGGTAGTCATGTCGATGCCGTGCTCGAGCAGGCGCTCGTTGATCGTCGGGAAGCGCGCGCGCAGGAAGTCGTCGCCGAGGTGCCGCGCGTCCAGCCACACGTGGTCCGACCCGGTCGCGGCCATCCGTCGCACGATCGCGTGCGCGACGACGTCCCGGGGGGCGAGCTCCGCCATCGGGTGCACGTCAGGCATGAACCGGACGCCGTCGGTGTCCAGCAGGAGCGCACCCTCACCGCGCACCGCCTCGGAGACGAGCGTCAGCTGACCCTTCACGCCCGAGCCGAGCCAGAGCACCGTGGGGTGGAACTGCACGAACTCGACGTCGCCCAGCACCGCACCCGCGCGCAGCGCCGCCGCGATGCCGTCGCCGGTCGCCTGCGCCGGGTTGGTCGAGGAGCGGTAGACCTGGCCGATGCCCCCGGTGGCCAGCACGACCGCACGACCCAGGGCGGCGCCGACGCCGTCGCGCTGCCCCTCCCCGATGACGTGGAGCGTGACGCCGCACGCGCGACCGGGGGTGCCGTCCGGTCCCGGCGGACCCGTGAGCACGTCCAGCACGAGCGCGTGCTCGATGACCTCGATGCCCGGGTCCTCACGCACGGCCTCGATCTGCGCGACCAGCGCGCGGGAGATCTCCGCGCCCGTGGCGTCGCCGCCCGCGTGCGCGATCCGGTCGGCGTGGTGCCCGCCCTCGCGCGTGAGCGAGATGCTGCCGTCCGAGGTGGTGTCGAACACCGCGCCGCGAGCGACGAGCTCCCGCACCCGCGCGGGACCCTCGGTGACCAGCACCTCGACCGCCCGCGGGTCGCACAGGCCGGCACCGGCGACGAGCGTGTCCTGCAGGTGGGCCGACGGGGAGTCAGAGGGGTCCAGGGCGGCGGCGATGCCTCCCTGCGCCCACACGGTGGAGCCCGACGCGAGGATGTCCTTGGTGACCAGCAGGACGCGGGGCACGCGGGTGCGCAGCTCGAGCGCGGCGGTCAGGCCGGCGATGCCGGAGCCGACGACGACCGCGTCGGCCTCCACCGTCCAGCCGGGTTCGGGCGCGGCGAGGCGGGTGGCGAGGCGGGTCACCGCCCGACCATCGCACGTCCCTGCGCGAACGGCACACCGCTCGGTTCCAGCCCGGACCAGCCGTCCGGGACCTGGCCGGGGTCGTCCCCGACCTCGACGACCCGGTTCTGGGCGTCCACGAGCACGACGTGCGGCTCGTAGGTGCGGGCCTCCGCGTCGGACAGCTGCCCGTAGGCGATGAGGATGACGACGTCCCCGGGGTGCACCAGGTGGGCGGCCGCACCGTTGATGCAGACCTGCCCGGAGCCCGGCTCGCCCGCGATGGCGTAGGTGGTCAGCCGCGCGCCGCTGGTGACGTCCACGACGTCCACCTGCTGGCCCGGCAGCACGTCCGCCGCCGCGAGCAGGTCCGCGTCCACGGTGATCGAGCCGACGTAGTGCAGGTCCGCCTGCGTGACGGTGGCGCGGTGGATCTTGCCGGTCATCATCGTGCGCACCAAGGAGGTCACGCGCCCACCTGCACGACCGCGTTGTCGATGAGCCGCGTGGACCCGACGGTGGCCGCGACGAGCAGCAGGGCCTCACCGGCGAAGTCGTCGGAGACCTCCGTGAAGGTCATCGGATCGACCAGTCCGACGTAGTCGACCTCGGTCTCCTGCATCGCGAGGCGGGCACGCTTGCGGATCTCGTCGGCGGTCCCCCGGGCGTGCAGCGCCCGGGACAGCCCGAGGGCGCGCCGGCGCTCGTCGTCGCTCAGGTAGGCGTTGCGGCTGGACAGGGCGATCCCGTCCTCGTCGCGCACGATCGGCGCCCCGACCACCGTCACCGGCACGTCGAGGTCCCGGACCATCCGCCGCACCGCGGCCAGCTGCTGCGCGTCCTTGGCGCCGAACAGCGCGACCTCCGGGCGCGTCAGGTGCAGGAGCTTGAGCACCACGGTGAGCACGCCGTCGAGGTGACCCGGCCGGCTCACACCCTCGAGCACGTCCCCGATCGACCCGGCGCTCACGCGCACGATCGGGTCGCCGTCCGGGTACACGACCTCGGGACCGGGGGCGAAGACGATGTCGTCCGGACCGAGCAGGCCGGGCCCGGAGAGCAGCGCGAGGTCGCGGTGCAGGTCACGCGGGTACCGGGAGAGGTCCTCCGTCGGTGAGAACTGCAACGGGTTGACGAAGATCGTCACGACGACGGCGTCCGCGAGCTCGCGTGCGCGGGACACCAGCGAGAGGTGGCCGGCGTGCAGGGCACCCATGGTCATGACGACCGCCCGGCGGTAGGGCCGAGCGGTGTGCGCGGTACCCGCGTGGCCCTCGGTGCGAGGCACAGCCTGCACGTCCTGCACGGCGAGCGCCGCCGCCAGCTCCTCGCGCGTGTGCACGAGGGTCGGCGTCTGGGTCTGCGTGGTCATTCGTCCTCCTGCGGGTCCGGCCCGTCGTCCACCTGCAACGTCCCGGCGTCCTCGTTGATGCCGTCCAGCAGCTCCTGTGCCGCGGCCGACGAGATCAGGCCCGCCGCCAGTGCGCGACCGGTTGCCGAGCGCGCCAGGGCACGGTATCCCGCGACGACGTCGACCGCCCCCGTGGATGCGGCGAACGTGGTCAGGGCCACACCGTGCTCGCGGACCGTCCCCGCGTCCCCGCGCCGCACCGGACCGGTCAGCGCGGTGATGGCGCCGGGTCCGTCGGTCGACTCCGCGCGCAGGGCGCCGTCGAGCGCGGCCTCCAGCAGCGGGGTGAGCATGCGGCCGGGGTCCGCGACGCCCGCCGCCGCCAGCGCCTGGGCGGCCTGCGCGACGAGCACGACGAGGTGGTTCGCGCCGTGCGCCAGGGCAGCGTGATAGAGGCCGCGGGCCTCCTCGGCGAGCACCACCGGCTCGCCGCCGATCTCCACGACGAGCGCCTGCCCGATCGGCAGCACCGGGGCCGGCGCGGTGACCGCGAACGAGCAGCCGACCAGCCGGGAGAGATCGAGGGACGTGCCCGTGAACGTCATCGCCGGGTGCAGCGCGAGCGGGATGACCCCCGCCGCGCGGGCGGGGCCCAGCACGTCGACGCCGAACCGCCCCGACGTGTGCACGACGATCTGGCCCACCTGCCACGCGCCGAGGTCCGCCAGCCCGCGCACCAGGTCCGGGAGCGCGTCGTCGGGGACCGTGAGGAGCACCAGCTCGGAGCGACGGACGACCTCGGGGATGTCGAGCACCGGGATGCCCGGCAGGAGTGTCGACGCGCGCTCGCGCGACGCCTCCGAGATCGCGGAGACCGCCACCACCGGGTGACCGGCGGCGCGCAGCGCGCTGCCCAGCACCGCACCGACGCGGCCGGTCCCGATGACCCCGACACCGAGCCGACCCGGGCGGTCCGCCGGGTCCGGTGGGGTCACGCGCCCGCTCCGGCCGGACCGGTCGTCGAGGGCGCATCGGCCTGCGCCTCGGTCGGCGGCGGCGTCGTCGGCTCCGGGTCGTGGTCCGTCGGTGTCGGCGCACCGACGGCGCGCATCCACTGCTCCGGCGTGGCGGACGCGCGGGCGGTCCACGCACGCTCCGCCTGCTCGTCGAGCAGGGCCGCCGCGACGCCGGCGTCGAGGTGCTGGACGCTCGGGGCCACCGGTCCGGGGGTGGAGTGCAGGACGAAGGACGCCAGCCCGAGCCGCCGCTGGAGCGGACCCTGCGCGAGACCGAGCGACTGGGTGCGCTCGTGCGGCACCACGTCGACGCTGCGCCAGATCCGACCCGACCGCGTGACCAGTGCACGGTCGGTGACGCGCACACCGTGCCGGCGCCAGCCGACGGGGTCTACCCAGCGCGCACGTCGCGGCGCGGCCGTGAACCCGCCGTCCGTGTCCTTGCCGGTCATCGCGGCCTCGACGAGCGCCGTCGGGTCGTCGACCCCCAGGTCCGGCAGGACGAGCCACAGCGCGGTCATCGCCTCGCCGCGCGTGGCCACCGGGTGCAGCACGGTGTCCCGCTGCTGCTGGTCGCTCTGGCCGTAGCCCGCCACGTTGATCTCGACACGCCACCAGTCGGGTCCGCGCCAAAGCGGCCCCTGCCGCAGGCGGATGGCCTGCACGCGACCGGGCGGCACCGTCTGGGCGCGCGCCTCGGTCAGCCCGTGCCGCAGGCGGATGCCGTCGGGCGAGATCGCGGCGCGGAAGTTGGCGCCCTGGTTGATCCGGCTCCACACGTACGTCACCGCTCCGAACAGGGGCGCGACGAGCACGAACGCGGCGCTGATGTCCCGGGACGCGATGCTCAGCGCGATCGCACCGGCCACGATGAGCAGCAGCGTCGGCACCGTGCCGGACCGCAGCGTGGCCTTGACCAGCCGACCCATCGGCAGCTCGTACACCTGGCGCTCGGGGGCGACGTCGAACGGCTGCGGCACCGCCGCGCCCGCGGTCGGTTGCTCGGCGTCGGCCACCTGCACCGCCCCCGGGCGCTGCAGCCCCGCGGCCAGCGCGAGCAGCTCCGCACGCAGCGCCTCCGCCTCGGCCTCCCGCAGGAACGCGAGCGACACCGCGGACCCGCTGCCGCCGGCGACCTCGAGCTTGAGCTCGGCCAGCCCGACCAGCCGGGCGAGCAGCGGCTGCACCACGTCGACCGCCTGCAGCCGGTCGAGCCGCGCCTGGCGCTGCTGCCGGAACAGGATGCCGGTGCGCAGGTGCACGGCCTCGTCGGTGACCGCGAACCGGGTCACGCGCCACGCGACCGCCGAGTAGCCGAAGCCGATCAGACCGATCAGCAGGATGCCGCCGAGCAGCAGCAGGAACGCCGTGCCGTGCAGGAGGTCGATCGCCTGCTCGATGTTCTCGCCCACCTGGAACCAGCCGATGGCCAGCACCGCGACCAGGACCTTCCAGCCCTTGAGCGCCGGGGTGACGGGGTGCATCCGGCGCCAGCCGGTGACGTCGTCGACGCTCTCGGTCTCCCTGTCCGGCGCACCGGGCGCTCCGGGCGTACGGGGTGCGCTGGGCGCACCGGGTGCGCTGGGCGTGCCGGGTGTGCTGGGCGTGCCGGGTGCGCTGGTCACAGCCCCGCCAGCCGCGCCTCGCCGCGGGAGGCCATCCGGTCGCGCAGGCGCGCGGCCTCGTGCGGCGGCAGCCCGTCGATCGACGCGCTCGTGGCCGGTGACGCCGTGTGCAGCTGCACGGAGGCGATCCCGAACCTGCGCGCGAGCGGACCCGCGTTGACGTCCACGTACTGCATGCGCCCGTACGGCACCACGACGAGCGAGCGGAACATGATGCCGCGCCGCACCAGCAGGTCGTCCGCACGCTCCGCGTACGCCATCGCGTTCACCTGGCGCGGTACCAACCACACGATCCACAGGGCCAGCAGCGCGACCACCGCGGGGAACACCCACAGCCAGCCCTCGCCGACGAGCACCGCCATGAGGACGAGCAGGACGAGGATCGGGGTGAGCACGATCGCCGTGACGGTCAGCCGCGCGCCGATGAGCCGCCGCGACACAGGCGTCCAGGTGACGTCGGCAGGGTCGAACGGCTCGCGCGTGCTGCGAGGGTCAGCCGGGGCGGCGTCGGAGGTCATGGGGCCATCATTCCACCTGGTCAGGTGGCGGTCGGGTCCGGTGCGGGATGCTCGCGCGCGGCCTCGGTCCCCTCCTCGGGCGGGGGCACCCGGCAGAACCACTCGACGACGAGGCCGACCACCGCGAGCACCACGGCGCCGCCCGCCGCGACGCCCGCCGCGACGGCTCGGCCGCGGTTGCCCGGGACGCCCAGGTCACTGACCAGCGCGAGCACCTGCCCGCCGTACCAGCCGGCGAGCAGCGCGCCCGTGTAGCAGGACGCCTTGGCCAGCACGGCCGTGCGCGCGGCACGGATGGGGTCCAGCGTCGGCCGCTTGCCGCGCAGGAACTGCCGCACGGCCCAGCCCATGGAGAACACGACCGCGGCGATGAGCAGCTCGACGGCCACCACCAGCCCCGGCACGGACGGGAGCAGGCCGCCGCGCCCGGCGACCGCGCGCAGCACGATCCACGTGACGGCGGCCCCGGCGACGGCGACGAGCAGGAGGGTCTGCCAGCGGGTGCGGTGCATCACGCGTCCAGGACCTCCGGGCCCGGTCGGGGGCCGGCCGGGACGCCGGCGGTGTCGTTGCCGACCGCCGGGATCGGGGCGGTCAGCCAGTCGAGCGCGAGCCAGCGCACGCCGTCGCGGTCCGGTGC
>NZ_JBFUHU010000134.1:0-9398 GCF_056402235.1 Cellulomonas sp. P4_B5_2 | reverse complement strand
GTCGTCGGCATACTGCGAGTCGGTCACCGCGAGGCCGAACTCGACGACCGCGGACGCGAACCTGAAGTCGGCCGTGGGGCTGGTGTCGTAGGCGCTGGCTCGGGCCGGGAAGACGACCTCGGTGCTCGTGGTGGTGCCCGGGTTCTTGTAGCGCACGTGCACGGTCAGGAAGTCGCTGGAGCTCCCGGTCTCGGTGTTCTGGTAGTCCAGGTCGTCGTCGTGGCGCGACTCGCCTCGAGCCGGGACCAGCTCGTAGAAGGCGGTCACTGCGTGCCCGGCGCCGACGTCGCCGGCGTCCTTGGTGTCGTCGTCGAACTCCTCGTCCTCCAGGCGGCGGTTGTCGTAGCCCAGCAGCCGGTACTCGGCCACGGTCGCGGGGTTGAGCTCGACCTGGACCTTGAGGTCCTGGGCGACGACGAACATCGTCGAGTCGAACTCGTCCACCAGGACCTTGCGCGCCTCGTCGAGGGTGTCGATGTAGGCGTAGTTGCCGTTCCCGTGGTCGGCGATCGCTTCCATGGTGTTGTCCTTGAGGTTCCCCATCCCGAAGCCGAGCACGGAGATGTAGACGCCCGACTTGGCGTGCTCCTCGATCAGGTCGGTGAGCTGCTCGGGGGTGGACGGGCCGACGTTGAAGTCGCCGTCGGTCGCCAGGATGACCCGGTTGTTCCCGCCCTCGACGAAGTTCTTCGCCGCGAGCTCGTACGCGGTCTGCAGGCCCGCGGCGCCACCGGTCGACCCTCCTGCCTGCAGCTCGCGCAGGATCCGCACCAGCTCGCCGCGCTCGTCGCCTCGCAGGGAGTCGGCGAGCACCTGCTCGCTGCCGGCGTAGGTCACGATCGAGACGGTGTCGTCCTCGTCGAGCTGCTCCACCAGCAGCTCGAACGAGTCGGCGAGCAGCGGCAGCTTGTTCGGCTCGTCCATCGAACCGGACACGTCGAGCAGGAAGACGATGTTGTTGCCCCGGCTGGTGGCCTTCGCGGCCGTGGCCTGCACGCCGATCATCGCGAGCTGGTGGTCGGGCGCCCAGGGCGCGTCCGCGATCTGCGTCGTGACGGTGAACGGGTCCACCGCGCTCGGGTCGGGCGTCGGGTAGTCGTAGTCGAAGTAGTTGACCAGCTCCTCGATCCGCACGCCCTCCGGCGCGACCCCC
Source organism: Cellulomonas sp. P4_B5_2 (assembly GCF_056402235.1). NCBI lineage: Bacteria > Bacillati > Actinomycetota > Actinomycetes > Micrococcales > Cellulomonadaceae > Cellulomonas > Cellulomonas sp. P4_B5_2. The sequence goes on along the minus strand of NZ_JBFUHU010000134.1, from coordinate 8,245 downwards.
TGGCGCAGCTGGCGGCGCAGGTTGCTGTAGGACGCGGTGTCGACATCGGAGGCGAACGTCGACAGCGGGCTCGTCGTCACGTCCTGGAACGGCTGCTCCGGGGAGTCGTCGTACTCCTCCTGCTCGTCCACCGGGACCTGGCGCCAGTCCTCCGGCGCGACGGAGTCGTCGTAGGCGATGCCCTGGTCGTACGAGGCGTCGGTCGAGCCGTCCGTGCTGCAGGCACCGAGCGCGCCCAGGAGAGCGACCACAGCCACGGCGGCAACCACGCGGGTGGGTGCCTGTGTCCGAGTGAATGACCGACCGCGCATCAGTGCCTCCAGTGATCGAGGACTGAAGCGTCTCGGTCCGCGAGGACCGGGACCAGCACGGCACGGTCACGCGACCGCGCCGTTCAGGTAACGATCACCTGGCATCCAGCCAAACCGAAACATGGCCGTGACCAGGGGAAACAGACATCCCGGTCAGTCCAGCCCCAGCAGCGCGCGCCAGGTGCGGTGGTGCTCGACCGTGACGCCCTCGTAGCCGGGGAGGGTGCCGAAGGCGTCGGCGACCAACGCGGTCTCCGCCTCCAGCACGACGGGGCCCTCGTCGATGAACGTGTACTGCGCGCCCCCGGCCACCTCGGCGGTGTCCGTCTCGACCCCGACGGTGAACGGCAGCCCGGCCGACGACGCCGCGACGACCGCCGGGGCAGCGAGCGCCACGATCCCGTCGGGCCCCTGTGCGTGGTCGCTGAACGCGACGACACCCACCCGCGCCACGCGCGCGAGGACGGCGTCGAGCAGCGTGCCCCCCTCCCACGCCTCGTGCGCCAGCCACCACGGCGTGTCGACGCCCAGCCCGGCGCCGGCCGGGAGCGCCGCCAGCACGCCGTCGAGCAGGGTGAACCACTGTGCGCAGAGCCGGTCACGGTCGGTGGACCAGGTGGGCGTGGCCCACGGCTCGACGTCCAGCTGCAGGCTGTCGCTCGGCCCCGATCGCAGGGCCGTGAGCGCCCAGGTCACCGCGAGCGACGGCTGACCGAGCCACCCGGGGTCGCCGCCGAGCGGACCGACCGCCACCCCGGCGGCCTGCAGTGCTGTGGTCGCGGCACCGAACCAGTCGCCGACCGGTCCCTCGTCGGCGGCCCACGGTGCGGAGAGGAACACGCGCTGGATCGCGCGCTCCTGGCAGAAGGCGACGAGGGCGGCGGGTTCGGCGGGTGCGTAGTCGCGTCCGCGGGCGTCGACGGACCGCGGGACGGGGTTGTCCCACGCCCACATCGAGGTCAGGGCGCTCATGCGAACACCCGCTCGCCCACGGGGACCTCCGCGGCGAGCGTGTTGGCGCGGGTGGCCAGCGGGCAGGTCCACGCGGGGTCGTAGGCGCAGGACGGGTTGTAGGCGAAGTTCAGGTCGACCACGAGCCGTGTTCCCGCCATGCCGAGATCCGCCCCCTTGATGGTGTCCAGCAGGTACCGACCGCCGCCGTAGGTGTCGGGCGACGCGTCCTTCACGGGCACGAACAGCCCACCGGCGTACCCGCGGAGCCGCCAGACCGCGAGGGTCCCGAGGCCGCCCACCTCCACGTCGGCGATCCGCTCGAACGGCACCACGCCGTCGGTCCCCGTGCTCACGTCCAGGCGCTGGGCGGGGGCGGGCCGGATCTCGCACTCGAACCGGTAGGCCGCGTCGTACTGCGGGATGTCGAGGCCCTCGAACGACGCCTTCGCGGCGGCGTCGAGCGGGGATGCCGGGTGCTCGGCCAGCAGCTCGTCGCGCCGCTGGACCCAGATCGCGTGCGCGGAGGACGGGTCGTCGGCGGACATCCGGCGGACGTCCGCGTAGATCGCGGCCACGCGGCGGCGCCAGTCGGCGACGGCGAACGGCTCGTCGGCGGGATGGCGGCCGGGCGCGATGACGGGGAATCCAGCGTTCACCGCCCCACCGTCGCACGGTGCGCTGCCGCGCGGCGACTGTGTGAGGCTGGTCCGCATGGATCTGCGCATCTTCACCGAGCCCCAGCAGGGGGCCTCCTACGACGACCAGCTGGCGGTGGCCAAGGCGACGGAGGAGCTCGGCTTCGACGCCTTCTTCCGCTCCGACCACTACCTGCGGATGGGCGACGGCGACGCCCAGCCCGGTCCCACGGACTCCTGGACCACGCTGGCGGGGCTGGCCCGTGAGACCAGCCGCATCCGGCTGGGCACCCTGGTCTCGTCGGCCACCTTCCGGCACCCCGGCGTGCTCGCCATCCAGGTGGCGCAGGTGGACCAGATGTCGGGCGGCCGGGTGGAGCTCGGTCTGGGCGCCGGCTGGTTCGCGCAGGAGCACGCCGCGTACGGGATCCCGTTCCCGGAGAAGCGGTTCGGCCTGCTGACCGAGCAGCTCGAGCTGATCACCGGCCTGTGGAGCACGCCGGCGGGGGAGCACTACGACTTCGCCGGCGAGCACTACACGGTGAAGCACTCGCCCGCGCTGCCGAAGCCTGTGCAGTCGCCCGTGCCGATCATCGTCGGCGGGAGCGGGCCGAAGCGGACGCCCGCGCTGGCCGCCCGGTACGCCGCCGAGTTCAACATGTCGTTCCCCGCGCCGGCCGACGTGGAGGGTCGCGTGAAGACCGTCCGGGCGGCCTGCGAGGAGGCCGGCCGCGACCCGTCGACCCTCGTCTTCTCCGTGGCACAGGTGCTGTGCGCGGGGCGCGACGACGCGGAGGTGGCCCGCCGGGCGGCCGCGATCGGGCGGGACGTGACCGAGGTGCGGGCCGTCGGGTTTGCCGGCACGCCGACCGCCGTCGTCGACCGGATCGGGTCCTACCGCGAGCTCGGCGTGACGCGCGTGTACCTGCAGGTGCTGGACCTGCACGACCTGGACCACCTGGAGCTCGTGGCCTCGGAGGTGGCGTCGCAGCTGGGCTGACGCCCGCTAGGGTCCCGGCATGCGCGGCCTGTACGCACTCAAGCCCTGGTACACCCGGCGACTCGACGGCWTCGTCCGCTGGGCCGAGGACCGGGACGTGTCCCCGGACGTCTTCACGTGGCTCGGCGTGCTCAGCGCCGCGGCCGCGGGCGTCGCGATCGCCCTCGGGTCGTGGCCCCTGGCGCTCCTGCTGCTCGCCGGGCGTCTCGCGGGCGCCAACCTGGACGGGGCGGTCGCCCGGGCGCGCGGGGTGTCCCGGCCGTGGGGATTCGTGGTCAACGAGATCGGCGACCGGGTCAGCGACCTGCTCATGTTCGCGGGCCTCGCTGTGCTCCTCGGGCGGCTGCAGGGCGGTGCCGCGGTCGTCTTCGTGCTCGTCGCGGCCGTCGTCGCGACCCTGCCCACGTTCGTGTCGCTCGCCGGTGCGGGGGCCGGTGCACCACGGCTCAACGGGGGACCGTTCGGCAAGACCGAGCGGTGCCTCGCGGTGGTGCTCATGGTGGCGGCGCCAGGGCTGTCGCCGCTGCTGCTGGCGGTGACGGTCGGGCTGTCGCTGGCCACCGCCTCGACGCGGCTGCGGCAGCTGCGCCGGGTCCTCGCGTGATCCCGGAGCTCGAGCTCCACCTGCGTCTGGCCGCCTGGCACCTCGACCTCGAGGGGCGGGCGGTCTGGCTGCTGACGGTCAGCGTGGTGATCCTCGCGGTCGCGGCGATCCCGGTGTTCCTGTCAGGCAGGCCGGAGCTGCGCCGCCGCTGGACCACCTGGGCGCTGATCCTGCCGGTGATCGGCATCCCGATGTGGCTCGGACCGGGCCCGACGGCGGTCCTCGCCGCGCTGCTGGCCCTGCAGGCGGTGCGCGAGTTCGCCGCGATGGTCCGCCTGCCCCGCGCGGAGACCACCCTCCTGCTGGTGCTCGCCGTCACCTATCCGATGGCGGCGTGGCTCGCCCCCGACCTGCTCGCCCTGGTGCCCCTGGTGGCCCTGCTCTGCGCGGTGCCCGCACTGCTGACCGGGGACTCCGAGCGCGGGCTCGAGCGCGCCACGCTGACCGCCTTCGGGTCGATCTGGCTGTGCTGGTCGCTCGCCAACCTGGTGCTCGTCGGCAGCGACGCGTACCTGCTGTGCTTCGCGGCGGCCGCCACGGACATCGCGGCCTGGTGCGGCGGCACCGGCCTGCGCCGGTTCGCCTGGGCGCGACGACCACTCTCCCGGCTCAGTCCGAACAAGACCGTCGGAGGTATGGTCGGAGCCGCCGTCGGCGCTGCGATCGTGCTGGTCGTGCTCGATTCCGCCTCGCCCGGCCTGTACGTCGCCGTGCTGCTCGGGAGCGTCGGAGGAGACCTGTTGGAGTCCATGGTGAAGCGCCGCGCCGGGGTGAAGGACGCCGGGGCGTGGCTGCCCGGGTTCGGCGGCCTGCTGGACCGCGTCGACTCCCTGCTGCTCGTGCTCCCGCTCGCGGCGGTGCTCGCATGACCGCCCGTCGCCGGGTCGGCCTGCCGCCCGGGTTCAACCTCGCGGGCGCCGCGCGGCACACGTTCTGGCGCAACGTCTTCCACCTGGTCGGCGGGTACAAGGTGCGCGGGGCGGCGCCGTACGAGGCGATGGTCATCGTCGCCAACCACAGCTCGCACGCCGACACCCCGGCCCTGATCGCCGCGTTCCCCGCGCCGTACAAGCCCGTCGTCGTGGCGGCCGAGGACTACTGGTTCGACAAGGCGTGGATGCGCCTGGGGCTCAAGCTCGCCATCGGAGCGGTCCCGGTGCACCGCAAGGGCGGCGGGGGATACGCGGGGCTGGTGGAGGGCGCCCAGGCGGTGCTGGGCACCGGGTCCAGCCTGCTGGTGTTCCCCGAGGGCACGCGCAGCACGGACGGTCGCCTGGGCGAGCTGCGCAGCGGGGCCGTCCGGATCGCGCGCGAGTTCGACGTCCCGATCCTGCCGGTGGCCATCGTCGGCACCCACGACCTGCTGCCCAAGGGCGGCCGCCTGCACCCCGGCCCGGTCGAGGTGCGTCTCGGTCACCCGATCCAGCCGGAGGACCTCGACGACGACGACATGTCCCCGGTGGTCCACCAGCTGGAGGCCCTGCTGGCCGAGGGGCCGGCGACGTGGTCCGAGTCCCGCACGTGGCAGGTGCTGCACCGCGCGATGGAGGGGAAGGCCGGGATGGCCGGCGCCGCCGCCTGGGGGTTCGCCGAGGGGATCAGCTGGCCCGTGACCATGGAGATGTACCTGGCGGTCGTGGGTGTCGCGAACCCGCGCCGGATCCTGCCGGCCGTCGGGTGGCTGACGGCGGGGTCGGTGGCGGGCGTGCTGGTCACCTCCGAGCTGACCCGGCGCGGCATGCGCCCACCGGCACCCCTGACCACAGCGAGCATGCGTGCCGCGGCGGCGGAGCACATGGCGGTCGGCGCGCGGGGCGTCTGGAAGCAGGCGGCCAACGGCGTGCCGGTCAAGCTCTACGCCGCAGCCGCAGGCGACGCGGGCGTCCCGCGGATCCCCCTCGCCGTGCACACCGCGGGCGCCCGGGGGGCGCGGGCGCTGGCCATGGGTGCCGGCATCGGCGGGGCGGCGGCGATCGCGCACCCGGTGCTGCGGCGGTTCTACGTGCCGTACCTCGGCGTGCTCGGGGTCGGCTACGCGGCGGGGCTGGCGCTCGTGATCCGGTCCTGGCGGCGCAGAGCCTCGGGCTGATCGTCGGGCAGCGGCCGGACCAGCGCGATCACCGTGTGCACCAGCAGCGCCACGAGGGCGACGTTGCGCGCGGCGAGCACGATCGTCACCGCGGGGGCGCCGAGGACCACCCCGTCGTAGAACCACGGGAACACCACCTGCGTCGCACCGGCGATGCCGAGCACGAGCCACGCGGTGGTCCGCCAGCCGGGCAGCCGCAGCGCCAGCGCGACCGCGACCGGCGGCGCGAGCCATCCCATGTACTGCGGCGAGCCCACCTTGTTGAACACGATCATCGCGAGCGTCAGCAACATGGCCCCCCGGACCAGCAGCTCGGTGCGCACGATCCCGCCGGACCACAGCCGGTCACCCAGCTGCTCGCGACGCCACCAGAGCAGCAGCGTCGCCGCGCCGAGCGCGAGGAAGAAGAGGGCCCCGAGGACGTCCGCGGCGCCCTGCGTGCCGGGCCCGTGGAGCTCCCAGGTGACCAGCGGCTCGTTGAGCACCCGGGTGACGGAGGGTGCCCAGAGCGCGGTGACCAGCCAGGGCGTGGCGCCGGGTGCCTCGATCTGCAGCCCGCGCTGGTCCTGCTCGGTGAGGAACGACATCACCTGGGGCAGCCCGCCGAGGGCCGCCACCGTCCCGACCACCACCACGCTGACCACCGCGGCCGGGACGACCACGCTGCGCCACGGCCGACGCACCGCCAGGAACACGGCGATGAGGAGCGCGCCCGGGGCCACCTTGACCCAGGCTGCGGCCGTGAGGAGCGCCGACGTGATGCGGGGGTGGTTCAGCGCGAGGGTCAGGGCGACGACGACCACCGGGGCGATGACGGCGTCGAGCCGACCCATCGCGACCGGGCCGAGCAGCAGCAGGAACGCGAGCCACCACCACGCGCCGACGGTCGTCGTGCCGCTGCGGGGCAGGCCGGGGCGGCGCACCTGGAGCAGCACCGCCAGCGCGGCCGCGTCGAGCAGGGTGACCAGCAGCGCCCACACGTCGGCGTACGACGACCCGCCGCCGGTCCCGCCCAGCGCGGCGAGGAGCATCGGCACGATGGCGCCGACCGGGTAGACCCACGTGCCCGAGAGCACGGGCCACTGCCCCTCGTTCAGGCCGAGCCACATCCAGTACCGGTAGAGGTCCAGGTCCCAGAACGCGTCCTGGGGGATGAGCACGAGCCCGACCAGCGCCAGCCACCCGTGCACGAGGATGAAGGCGACCCAGACGGCAGTCGGGGAGTGCAGCAGTCGGCGGAGCAGCGCGACCTCCGGGGTGCGGGGCCCGTGGGGAGCCGGCGACGAGGCAGGGCTCCCAGGCTAGCCCGCGCGTGGTGGCCGGGGTGGCGCTGTTCCCTGTGAGATCAGGGAGTCCGACCTGGATCCAGCGGCGGCGGCACGGTGCCGGTGGTGGCGCCGGCGACCGGGAACACCGCTGGGCGGGTGGCATCGAGGTAGGCGTCCGCCGACTCGACGTCGTCGGGCGCCGGCGGGGCCTCGGGGGCCGTCTCGGGAACGGGATCGGGGCCGTAGTGCGACTCGGTCATCGTCGACCTCCCACGTCGTCCGCGGTCGGCGACCGCGGTCATGCCTCCACCGTCGCACGACCACGGGGGCGCCGCACGATCAGCCTGCGGCGGGGGTCTCCGTCACGGCCGGGGCCTCCGGGGCGACGACCTGGTCGAAGGGGGTGCAGCCCTCCGGGGCGACGAGCGGGACGGCGGGGTCGAGCACCACGCCCTCGAGGGGGTTGAGCTCGGCGAACTCGCCGCCCAGCGCCAGGTCGACGGTGGCGTCGGTGCGGGCGTCGAGGACGAGCACCGCCCCGTCGACGTGCGCAGCSAGCGTGTATGCGTGGGCCACGCCCGCCGTGCCGAAGATGATGCGCGCCGTGCCGTCGTACGTGGCGGGGGCGTTCTCGGTGACCACGATGACGAAACCGCGTTCGGCGAGGCTCGCCGCGGTGGCGCCGGCGAGGCCCACCCGGGTGGTCGCGTTGTAGACCTTGACGCCGACCTGGGCGGCGGGCACCGGCAACGCGCCGGCCGGCGGGCACGGGTACGGGTCCTGCGTGGCGGTCGGGGAGGGCTCGGCGGCGAACTCGCGCGCGAACACCGGGAGGTTGAGGCTGCCGGTGAACACCGCTGCGGCGCCGAGGCCCGCCAGCGCGAGACCGGCCAGCAGGACGCCGAAGATGACGGCCTGTCGCTCGTGCATGTGCCGACGACGCAGCTGACGGCCGCGGTCCTGCTCCGTCACTTGACCACCAGGACCCGTGCGTGCAGCAGCGCGCGCTGGTGGAGCGCGGCCCGGACGGCCCGGTGCAGGCCGTCCTCCAGGTACATGACGCCGCGGTACTGGACCACGTGGGCGAACAGGTCGCCGTAGAACGTCGAGTCCTCCGCGAGCAGCGCGTCGAGGTCGAGCGTGCGCTTGGTCGTCACCAGCTCGTCGAGCCGCACCTGGCGTGGCGGAACCTCGGCCCACTGCTTGGCTGTCTCGAGCCCGTGGTCCGGGTAGGGCCTGCCCTCGCCCACCGCCTTGAAGATCACGGTTGGGAGTCTAGGTGACGGGCAGGTCGCCCGTGCCCACCCTGCGGGTGACCTCTCCGGCGAGCGTCTGCGACCGACGGATTGGATAGCGGTTTCCGTCGTCGGGAGCGCTCCCGACG
>NZ_JBFUHU010000133.1:0-12674 GCF_056402235.1 Cellulomonas sp. P4_B5_2 | reverse complement strand
TTGTTGGCATAGCCCAAGAAGTTCGGCAGCGACCCCTTCGAGATCGCGATGAACTGCGACGGCAGGCCGGCGACGGTCTCACCGACGATGACGAGCGCGAGCCCGCGGAAGATGAGCATGCCGGCCAGCGTCACGATGAACGCCGGGATCCCGACGTACGCGACCCAGTACCCCTGCCACGCGCCGACGACACCGCCGACCGCGAGCCCGAGCAGGACGGCGACCAGCCAGGGCAGCCCCATGTCTCGCATGCTCACGGCGACGATGCCACCGACGAACGCGACCACGGAGCCGACCGACAGGTCGATGTGCCCGGCGACGATGACCATGACCATGCCGATGGCCAGGATCATCACGTAGGCGTTCTGCTGGAACAGCGCCGCGACGTTGTTGGCGAGCAGCAGCTTGCCGTCGGTCAGCACCTGGAAGAGCAGCACGATCACGACGAGCGCGCCGAAGATGCCGTACTGGCGCGCGTTGCCGCCGAGGCCGGCCATCCGCTGTCCGAGCGGCACGCGGGCCTGAGCTCCCGGAGGCGCTGCAGGGGCGGGGTTGAGGTCGGTAGTCATCGGGGGGTCACGTCCTTCTCCATGGTCATGTACTGCATGAGGCGCTCCTGCGTGGCATCGGCGCGGGCGACCTCGCCCGTCACACGGCCCTGGCTGAGGGCGTAGATGCGGTCGCAGATGCCGATCAGCTCGGGCAGCTCAGAGGAGATGACGATGACGCCCTTCCCCTCGTCCGCGAGCCGGTTGATGATCGTGTAGATCTCGTACTTGGCGNNCTCGTACTTGGCGCCCACGTCGATACCTCGGGTGGGCTCGTCGAGGATGAGCACGTCGGGATCGGCGTAGATCCACTTGCTCAGCACGACCTTCTGCTGGTTGCCGCCGGACAGCTTGCCCACGAGGGCGGAGACCGTCGGCGTCTTGATGTTGAGGTCGCGTCGGTACTGCTCGGCGACCTTCTCCTCGGCGGTCCGGTCGACGACACCCCAGCGTGCGAGCTTGCCCAGCGCGGACGCCGAGACGTTGTGCTGGATGGTGTCGATGAGGTTGAGGCCGAACCGCTTGCGGTCCTCCGTCGCGTACGCGATGCCGTGCCTGATGGCCGCACCCACGTTGCGCAGCTCCACCTGCTTGCCGTCCTTGAAGGCCCGGCCGGAGATCCGTGCACCGTAGCTGCGCCCGAACAGGCTCATCGCGAGCTCCGTGCGGCCCGCGCCCATGAGGCCGGCGATGCCGACGATCTCCCCGCGGCGCACGTCGATCGACGCGTTGTCGACCACCTTGCGCGCCTGGTCGATCGGGTGGTGCACCGTCCATTCCTCGATCCGGAGCACCTCCTCACCGATCGTGGAGACGTGGTCGGGGAACCGGTTGTCGAGCGAACGGCCGACCATCCCACGGATGATCCGCTCCTCGGTGACCGCGTCGTCCCCGTGCATCTCGAGGGTCTCGATGGTCTTGCCGTCGCGGATGATCGTCGTGGTGTCGGCGACCGCCTCGATCTCGTTGAGCTTGTGGCTGATGATGATCGACGTGATCCCGTGCTCCTTGAGGCTCCGGATCAGGCCGAGCAGGTGAGCGCTGTCCTCGTCGTTCAGCGCCGCGGTGGGCTCGTCGAGGATGAGCAGCTTGACCTCCTTGGAGAGCGCCTTCGCGATCTCCACGAGCTGCTGCTTGCCGACGCCGATGTCCACGATCTTGGTGTCGGGACGCTCGTCCAGGCCCACGCGGGCGAGGAGCTTGGCGGCCTCCGAGTTGGTCTTGTTCCAGTCGACGACGCCCCGCTCCGCCTGCTCGTTGCCGAGGAAGATGTTCTCGGCGATCGACAGGAACGGGCTCAGCGCGAGCTCCTGATGGATGATGACGACGCCGTGGCGCTCCGAGTCGCGGATGCCGCGGAACTCGACGGGCTCGCCGCTCAGGACGATCTCCCCCTCGTAGGTCCCGTGCGGGTAGACGCCCGACAGGATCTTCATGAGGGTGGACTTTCCAGCGCCGTTCTCGCCGCAGATCGCGTGGATCTCGCCGGCGCGGACCGACAGGTTCACGTCCTGCAGCGCGATGACTCCGGGGAACCGCTTCGTGATGTCCCGCATCTCGAGGATGTGGTCAGTGCTCATGCTTCCTCACAGGTGTGTCGTCAGGCGGGCCGCCGAGCGCCGGCCCGTGCAGGTGTTCGCACGGACCGGCGGTCAGCAGCACTCTCCGAGTGGGTCAGAGACCCAGGTCGGAGGCCTCGTAGAAGCCGGACTCGACGAGCACCGACTCGACGGTGTCCGGCGTGACGACCTGCGGGTCCAGGAGGTACGTCGGGACGACCTTGTTGCCGTTGTCGTAGGTCTCCTCGTCGTTGACGTCGACCGTGTCGCCGTCGACGATCTGCTGGATCATCTTGGCGACCTGGTCACCCAGCGCGCGGGTGTCCTTCCAGACCGACATGGACTGCTTGCCAGCCAGCATGTTGAGCACGTTCGCCTGGTCGGCGTCCTGCCCGGTCAGCACCGGGTAGTCCGGACCCGGGGCGTAGCCCGCGCCCTCGAGCGCCTGGGCGATGCCCAGCGCGAGCGAGTCGTTGGGCGACAGGACGACGTTGACCTTCTGGCCGCCGCCGTAGAACGAGTTCAGGCGGTTCTCCATCTCGGCCTGGGCGGTGTCGGAGCCCCAGCCCTGGATGCCGATGCTGGCCCAGTCGTCGTTGCTCGCGGGCGCCTTGCCCGACGGGACGACGAGCTTCCCGGACTCCACGTAGGGCAGGAGGATGTCCCACGCACCGGAGAAGAAGAACTTCGCGTTGTTGTCGTCCGGCGAGCCGGCGAAGGGCTCGAGGTTGAACGGGCCCGCGGCGTTCTCGAGGTCGAGAGCGTCGACGATGAACTCGCCCTGGAGCGTGCCGACCTTCTCGTTGTCGAACGTGGCGTAGTAGTCCACGTTCGGGGTGTCGTTGATGAGGCGGTCGTACGCGATGACCTTAACGTCGTTCGTCGCGGCCTGCTCGAGGACCGGCGCGAGCGCCGTGCCGTCGATCGAGGCGATCACGAGGACCTTCGCGCCCTGGTTGATCATGTTCTCGAGCTGGGTGATCTGCTGGTCCACCTTGTTGTCGGCGTACTGCAGCGTCGTCTCGTAGCCCGCCTCCTTGAGGAGCTCCTCGAGGTGCGCACCGTCACGGTTCCACCGCTCGAGGCTCTTGGTCGGCATCGCGATGCCGATCAGGGTGTCCTCGGCCGCTGCGCTGCCCGTGGGCTCGTCAGCTGCGTCCCGCTCCTGGCTGCAGGCGGAGAGGCCGATCACCAGGCCAGCCGTGGCGATGCCGACGGCCACCTTCTTCCATGCAAATGACATCGTTGTCCGCTCTCTCGTTGCACCGTCCGGCCTGCGGCGCCGGGGCATCTGTGCCCCGGCGGCCCGAGCGGGACCGTCTCTGGTCCTGCCGGTCCGATGGCCGGTCATGTCGGTTGAATTCAAGACCTGAAGACTAGGAAAGCGCAAGTGCCGTTACCAACCCGTGTCCTGCGGGGGTTTGAGAGCGTTTTCCGGAGGACCTAGGACCTATAACTTCGGCCTCCGAAGACAGGCGAATCAGGCAGAGGCGTTGTCGAGGGACCGGCGCCAGCGGATGCCGGCCTCGATGAAGTCGTCGATGTCGCCGTCGAAGACCGCCGCGGGGTTGCCCACCTCGTGCTCGGTGCGCAGGTCCTTGACCATCTGGTACGGCTGCAGGACGTAGGAGCGCATCTGGTCTCCCCAGCTCGCCTTCACGTCGCCCGCGAGGGCCTTCTTCTTCGCGTCCTCCTCTGCCTTGCGGACCAGGAGGAGGCGGGACTGCAGGACCCGGAGCGCCGCGGCGCGGTTCTGGATCTGCGACTTCTCGTTCTGCATCGACACGACGATGCCGGTCGGGATGTGCGTCATGCGGACCGCCGAGTCGGTGGTGTTGACCGACTGGCCGCCCGGGCCCGACGAGCGGAAGACGTCGACCTTGATCTCCGACTCGGGGATGTCGATCGAGTCGTTCGACTCGATGAGCGGGATCACCTCGACGGCCGCGAAGCTCGTCTGGCGCCGGCCCTGGTTGTCGAACGGCGAGATGCGGACCAGCCGGTGGGTGCCGGCCTCGACGGACAGGTTGCCGAACGCGTACGGCACCTTGACCTCGAACGTCGCCGACTTCAGGCCGGCCTCCTCCGCGTAGGACGTGTCGAGCACGGTGGTCGGGTAGCCGTGCCGCTCGGCCCAGCGCAGGTACATGCGCAGGAGCATCTCCGCGAAGTCCGCGGCGTCGACGCCACCGGCACCCGCGCGGATGGTCACCACGGCCTCGCGCTGGTCGTACTCCCCCGCCAGCAGCGTGCGGACCTCGAGCTCGCCCAGGTCCTTCTTGATCTTCAGCAGGTCGGCCTCGGCCTCGGCGAGCGTGTCCTCGTCGTCCTCCTCGGCGGCCATCTCGACCAGCGTCTCGAGGTCGTCGATCCGCCCGTCGAGCTTGCTCATCCGGTCCAGCTCCGCCTGCGTCGCCGAGAGCGCGCTGGTGATCTTCTGCGCGGCGTCCGGGTCGTCCCACAGGTCGGGGGCCGACGCCTGCTCCGACAGCTGCGCCACCTTGGCCTCGAGCGCGGTCGGGTCGCTCACCGCCTGGATGGTGCCCAGGGTGGTGCGCAGATCACGGATTGCGGTGGGGAAGTCGGTGGTGGCCACAACCGTCCAGGCTACCGGGTCCGCGCTCCCCGCTCCTCCCCCGGAGGGCACCCGTCACGAGCCGCGCGCGACCGACTCCGCCTCGAGCGCGATCCCGTCGGACCACGGCGCGAGCACCCAGCTGACCAGCACCGGCCGGGCGACCGCACCGAGCTGCACGTGCGCCGAACGGCCGTCGGTCGTCGACGCGGAGAGCACGGCGAACTCGTCCCACGCAGCAGCCGCGTCCGGGTTGTCGCGCAGGTAGCGGTCGACGGCGGCGCGCACCGACGCGTCGGTCAGCGGCACCCCCTCCGTCGCCGGGTCCCCCTGGCCGGCGTCCGGCGCGAAGTACTGGTCGTCGCCGACCGCGTCGGCCGCCTCGAGCGCGAGCACGTCCGCGAGCGCGAGCAGCCGTTTGCGCTCCAGGTGCACGCCCGCGGCGGACACCACGACCGTGATGAGCAGCAGGGCGACCACCACGAACCCGAGCGTGAGGATCATCACCTGGCCGCGGTCGTCCTCGGGTCCGACCCTCATCGCGTCGCCCGGTACGTGTCCACCGGCGCGACCCGCTCGGCGCTCACCGGCACCTCGAGCGGGACGACGTCGCGCACGAACCCCGGCACGAAGGGCAGCGGCACCCGCACGTCGATCCGGGCCGCGACATCGCTGCCGGGCGCCAGGCACGGCGTCGTCGAGCAGGTGAGCGTGAGGGCCTCGGCCGGGTCGTCGTCGAAGCCCTGGTCCCGCAGGGCGATCCCCACCGCGGCGACCGCGCGCTCGGCGCCCTCGTCGGCACGGTCGGCGACGACGTACGTGCGCGCCGCCTCGCGCGCGGCACCCTCCGCGGCGAACGTCGCGGCCTCGATGCGGCCCAGCACGAGCACCAGGTAGACCAGCGGCACCAGCAGGACGAGCGAGAGCCCGAGGAACTCGACGACCGAGCTGCCCTCGTCGTTCACGGCACCTCGACCAGGGCGYGGCCGTGGACCGTGAGGGATCCGGCAGGGCCGACGAGCCCGACGAGAGGGAGCGGCGCCTCGACCCGGACCTCGACGACCTCGAGCCCGTCCAGCGTGGTCCGCGTCGCGCTCACGCCCTGGGCGTACGCCGACGACAGCGACTGCGCGATCAGGACCCGCGAACGCTCGGCCGCGTCGCCGGGGTCGTGGCCCGCCAGCGCACCGTAGCGAGCACCCTCGGAGGCCGAGTCGACCAGCGTGTTCCGCACGTGCAGCACGATGGTCAGCTGGAGCACCGCGACGAACAGGACCGTCACGAGCCCGCCGACGAGCGCGAAGTCGACGATCGCGGATCCGGCGTCCGACGTCAGGGCGCCTTGACGCTGTTGATGGCGTCCTCGAACACCCGCCCCAGGGCGTCCCCGGCGATGATCCACAGTGCGGTCACCAGCCCGGCCGTCATGAGCGTGACCAGCACCCAGCCCGGGACGTCGCCCCGCTCGGCGCCCCCGGCCGCGACGCGCCTCTGGACCCGGCCCCACGCGGTCGCGCCCCACACCAACGAGCCCCACAGCAGCGCGCCGGTGCGCGAGGGCGGCCGGTCGTCCGTGCTCTCGGTGCCGCTCGTCATCGGTTCTCCCTTCGTCGGACGCCGCTCGGGCGCCGTGCCACGTTCCCCCGCGGGTCACAGACCGACCCGCAGGACCACCGTCGAGGGGAAGACGGCGAAGACGACGGTCACCGGGAGGATCAGGAAGACCACCGGGACCATCATCAGCACCTCCTTGCGCCCACCGGTCTCCATCAGCGTCCGGCGCCCCTCCTCCCGGACGTCCTGCGCCTGCGCCCGGAGCACGTCCGCCAGCGGCGTGCCCCGCTCCACCGCCACGGCGACGCCCTCCGCGAAGCGGGCGAGCGCGGTGAGCCCGGTCCGGTCTGCCAGGTTGTCGAGCGCGACGGTCAGTGGTGCGCCCGCTCGCGCGTCCGCGAGGGTGCGGGCCAGCTCGGCCGAGAGCTCGCCGTGCGTGCTCCGCACCACCCGCTCCAGGGCGCCGACCGCGCCCTCCCCGGCGCCGACCGCGAGGGCGAGCAGCTCCGCGATCGTCGGCAGCTCCGTGAGCATCCGGGACTCGCGCGCCTGCAGCTCCCGCGTCRACGCCCAGTCGCGCGCGAGCACGCCGACCAGCCCGCAGAGCGCGACCAGCACGACCAGCGCGACGACACCCGCACCCCGCGTCGCCGCCAGGAGGAGCGCGAGCGCCAGGCCACCGGCGAGGCCCAGGACCCCCCAGACCACCTGCCCGGCACGGAACTGCTCCACGGTCTCCGGCCGGCCTGCGCGCGACAGGCGGCGGCGCAGCTCCGACGTGGGCGAGCCCAGACGGGTGACGAGCCGGACGGCGTCGGCCATCACCGGGGCGACGAGCCGCTCGACCGTGGCGAACGGACCCCGGACGGTGGGCGCCCGGAGCAGCCCCGAGGACGTGGGCTGCGGTCGCAGGTAGGGCGCGAGCCGCTGGTCCAGCGTGATGCGGCGGGCGCGCAGCCGGAGCCAGACGATCACCAGGCCGAGTCCCCCGAGCAACCCGATGAGCGCGCCCGTGACGATCGGGGTCATCGCAGCACCCGCGGGTCGTCGGGGAGCCGCGCGATGCGCAGCATGACCAGGTACGCGACCACGGTGCACGCGCCGCCGACGACGAGGACCGCGAAGCCGGCCGGGGTGTCGTAGGCGCTCGCGGCCTCCGGTCGGGTGGCCAGGAGCGCGAGGACGATCCACGGAGCCGCGACCGCGAGGCGTGCCGCGTACACGGTCCAGCTCTGCCGCGCCTCGAGCTCACCGCGCGTCCGCACGTCCTCGCGCAGGAACGATGCCAGGGTGCGGAGCAGCCGACCGAGGTCCGTGCCGCCGACGTCGCGGGTCAGCCGCAGCGCCTCGATGATCCGGTCGGCGACCGGGTCGGCGAGGCGGGCCTTGAGCAGGTCGAGGCACTCCCCGAATCGACCCGTCGCCCGGTAGTCCTCGGCGAACGCGGTGAACGCCTCGCGCAGCTCGACCGGACCGCGCTCCCCGATCTGGGCGACCGCCTCGGGCAGCGCCAGCCCCGCGCGGATGCCTGAGCCCAGGTGGTCGACCACCTCGGGCCAGAGCTGCCGGAGCCGGGCTCGCCGCCGACGCGCGCGCGAGCGGACGACCGCCCAGGGAGCCATGGCCGCGAACACCGCGAAGCAGAGCGCGATCGACGGGATCCGCGTGAGCGCCGTCCCGACGAGCAGGACGACGAGCCCGAGCAGGACGCTGGTCAGCAGCAGCCCGTGCGGTGTCACGCCGGTGACTCCCGCCTGGACGAGGGTGTCCTGCGTGCGGGCGTGCCAGCCGACCCTGCGCGCCGACCTGGGGCGCCGAGGCTCCGCCCAGAACGACCACCAGATGCACGCGACCCCGGCCCCGAGCAGGAGTCCGACCACGACCCCCATCAGGCCCGACCTCGCAGGAGCGCCGACAGGTCGGTCCCCGTCCGGGCGAACCGCTCGGGGTGCGGCGGGTAGCCGTCCGCCCGCGCCAGGTGCCCGTCGCGCGCGTGGAAGATGTCGGCGGTCTCGACGATCCCCTGCTCGACGCGGCCCGGCACCGCGACGATCTCCCGCACCAGCCGCCGCCCGCTGCCGTCGAGGTCCAGGTGCACCACGAGATCCACCGCGGACGCGACCGTGGGCACCACGAACCGATCGGACACGTTCTCCCCCGCCAGCAGCGGCAGGGTGCAGAGCTTGGTCAGCGCCTCGCGCGCCGAGTTCGCGTGGATGGTGCACATGGCCGGCACGCCCGCGTTCAGCGCGATCAGCAGGTCGAGCGCCTCCGCCTCCCGCACCTCACCGACGAGCAGCCGGTTGGGGCGCATCCGCAGCGCCTCCTTGACCAGCCGCCGCAGCGGGATCTCCCCCGTCCCCTCGAGGCTGGGCTGGCGGCACTGCATGGCCACCCAGTCGCGCGCGACGAGCCGCAGCTCGAAGACCTCCTCGCACGTGATGACCCGCTCGCGCGCAGGGATGGCGCCCGCGAGCGCGTTGAGCATCGTGGTCTTGCCGGCCTGCGTGCCTCCCGACACCAGCACGTTCAGCCCGGCCCGGACGGACGCCTGCAGGAACGCCGCCGCGTGCGGGGTCAGGGTGCCGAGGCCGACGAGGTCGTCGAGCGTCGTCGCGCGGACCACGTACTTGCGGATGTTCACCGACCAGTGCCGCCGCGTGACGTCCGGGATCACCGCGTGCAGCCGCTCCCCGCCCGGCAGGCTCGCGTCGACGAACGGGCTGGACAGGTCCAGCCGTCGCCCGGAGACCTTGAGCATCTTCTCGACGAGGTCGCGGACCTGGCCGTCCGTGAGGATGGTCGTGGTCAGCTCGGCCTCCCCGCGCCGCGCGACGAACACCTGCGTCGGGGAGTTGATCCATATCTCCTCGACGTCCGGGTCGTCGAGGTACTTCTGCAGCGGACCGAGCCCGGCGACCGCGTCGACCACCGACTTGTGCGCCGCGACCGCGTCCACGAGCGGCGGGACGGCGCCGACGACCGAGCGCTCGTCGTAGTCGGCGATGGCGTCCGAGACCAGCGCGACGACCCCCGGCCGGTCCCGCACCGGGTCGAGCCCTCGCCGCCGGATGAGCTCGCGCACCTCGGTCTCGAGGATCGCCACACCGTCCACCGGTGTCCCCTCCTCGCGTCATGGGTGTCCGGTTCATCCGTCATGTCCGGTTGCACTGGCCGGAACCCTAGGGGACGACGCCGGGGCCGCACACCACGCTGTCCACAGACAGGACGCCGTTCACCCGCACGAAGGACCCGCGTGGGACCTCGGGCCCATGCCCGAGGCAACCGGATACGCGACAATTGTCATAACGCGAGCAGGGAGAGAGCGGACGCGGTCGACGACCCGTCCCACTCCACCACCCGGGCCCCCAGCTGAGGCCCGCCGGTTCCCGCCGTCGTCATCATCACCCGTTCCGCACACCTCGAGGCGCCGTTGCGCGCCCGAAAGGAGCTCCATGCACCCCCGCACCCTCGGTGCCGCTGCCCTGACGGCGGCACTCGTCCTCCTCCCGACGGCTGCACACGCCGGCGGCTCCGACAGCCCGACCCCCTACACGGTCACCGCCGAGGGCGTGACACTCCCCGCGGGCACCACGTTCGAGGCGAACGGCCACCTCAACTACCGCGTGACCGCGCTCGACGGCTCCGGCCAGCGGACCTTCAACGTGCACCAGTCCGTGCCGCACAACGGGGTCTGGCCCCGTGCGGCGTACGTCGGCAAGGACTACTACGCCTGGGCCGACCACCCGTCGTTCGCGGCTGCGTTCCCCGACGGGCACTGCGTCACCTGGGTGCAGATCAGCGGCGTCAACGAGCACTTCGGTGAGGGCGGCCAGGCGCCGGTCTGCACCGACCCGGTCGACCCGGTGGCGACAGAGCCGGTCGAGCCGGTCGAGCCGGTCGAGCCGGTCGAGCCGGTCGACCCCATCGACCCCATCGACCCCATCGAGCCCGTGGAACCCGTGGAACCCGTGGAACCCGTGGAGCCCGTGGACCCGACAGTGCCCGGTGAGCCGGTGACACCGGTCGAGCCCGTCGAACCCGTGGACCCCGCGACCCCGGTGAACCCCGCCACACCRGTCACTCCACACCCGACGACCTTCGCGGAGCTCCTCGCCACGGATCCCCCGTTCACGAGCGAGGTCCTGGCGGCGCCGCACGTCCGGCTCGCGTCGACCGGGTTCTCGACCCGCACCGCGCTCGTGCTGGGGGCCGTCGCGCTGGTCGGCGGAACGACCCTCGTCGTCCTGTCCCGCATGCGGGATGACGACACCGACGCCTGACCGCCGGGCCGGACACATGACCTCGTTCCCMCGGGTCCTGGGTCCGGCCCGCTAGCGTGTGAGCGTGTCCACGACCCTCACCGCACCCCTGCCGACCGGCCGCCAGCACGTCCTCGAGCTCGGCGGCCAGCGCGCCGTCATCACGGCCGTCGGTGCCAGCATCCGCTCGTACTCCGTCGACGGCAGGGACGTCGTCCTGCCGTTCGACGAGGCCGAGATCCCCCCGGCCTTCTCGGGTGCGGTCCTCGCACCGTGGCCGAACCGGCTGCGCGACGGTGTCTTCGGCTACGAGGGTCACACGTACGAGGTTCCGCTGACCGAGCACGCGCGGCAGRCGGCGCTGCACGGTCTCGTCGCGCACACCACGTTCGAGACGACCGACGCCGACGCCACCTCGGTCACCCTCGAGCACGTCGTCGTCCCCACCCACGGATACCCCTGGCCGGTGCGCGTGCGGCTCACGTACACGCTCACCGAGGCCGGCCTGCACGTGCGGGCGGAGGGCACCAACCTGGGCACGACGACGGCGCCGTACGGCATCGGGTTCCACCCGTGGTTGTCCCCCGGCGGCGCCGAGGTCGACGACTGCACGCTCCGGGTGGACGCGTCCCGGCACGTGACGGTCGACGAGCGACTGCTCCCGACAGGGGCAGAGCGGGTGGACGGGGACTACGACCTGAGGGAGCCGCGCTCGCTCAAGGGGCTCGACCTGGACGACGCCTGGATCGACGTCCTGCGCGACGCGGCGGGGTTGTCCTGGATCCGCCTCGGCTGCCCGGACGGACGCACCGTCGCGCTCTGGGCGGGCGGTGCGACCCAGGCGTGGCAGGTGTGCACGGGCGACACCGTGGCGCACATCGAGCGGCGGGGCGTCGCTGCCGAGCCGATGACGTGCATCGCCGACGCGTTCCGCACGGGCGACGACCTGGTGCACCTGGCGCCCGGCGCCAGCCACACGATCACCTGGGGTCTAGCGCTGCTCTGAGGACCGAGGGGCGGCCTCAGCCGTCGTAGTACTCGCCGTCCTGCTGGACGCCCTTGGTGAACTCCCAGTGCCACTTCTCGAAGGGGCCGCTGCCGCCCGGCTGCGCCCAGGCGGGGTTCTCCCAGCCGTAGGTCGGGCCGTTCTCGGTGATCCAGCGCCACTTCACGCCGGACGTCTGGTCCTGGCAGAGGTCCACGGCGAGGCCCCAGCCGTGGTTGCTCTTGCCGGGGGCCGCCGCGAGGCCGCCCTTCTGCGCCTTGACGGCCCGCTGCGCCGCGAGCGTCCGGTAGCCGGAGCTGAGGCAGAGGTCGCCGCCGAACCGCGCGGCGAAGGCCTGGTTGAACTCGGCGAGCGAGACGGCCGCGTCGGCGCGCAGCTGCGTGTGGTTGTCCCAGAGCGTGCACAGGTCGGCGACCTTGAGCAGCCCGTTCTGGCCGGCCGGCCGCAGCGAGCCGTCGCACCCGGGGAGCGCGGACCGCTCCTCCGTTCGACTGGCGGCGGCCAGGCCGCGAGCCTGCAGGGCGCCGTCCGCGGACACCAGGGACGACGGGGGCAGTGCGGAGAGCGACGATCCGGCCAGCGCCGAGACGGTGGTCGGCAGGGTGGAGTCGGCGAGCGCGTCGGAGCCGAACGCCGACGGGCCGGTCACGACGCCCTGGCTCACCGGGATCACGACGGTGATGCCCGCGAGCACGCCCAGCACGCTGAGCCGGGCCGCGGTCCTCGTGGGTCGGCGGGTGCGGCGGCTGACGGTGCCGTGCGGGACTCCGGCGAGCTCGGGGACGTCATCGACCGCCTCGGCAGCGGCGGGCGGTGCCGGTGCGGGGTCGGGGGTCGCGACTGCCGGTGCGCCGGCCCATGCCTCGGGCGGGGCGGGCCACTCGATGGTCGCGACCGGTGCCGCCGGTGCCGCGGAGCGGACCTGGTGCGCGGGGATCGTCTGGGTGAAGGAGGCCGCGGTGCGCTGCTGGAACGAGGGTGCGGCAGGTGTGGAGGCCCAGGCGGACCGGGCCGTCTGCGCGCGGGCGGCCGGCACCGCGAACGCCTCGGTCACGGGCGTCGGAGCGGGAGTCGGAGCGGGCGCCGGGTGCGCCCACGTCGGCACCTGGTGGGCGGCTGTCGGGGAGTCCGGATCCGGTCGCGGGGCGGTCACCGGGGTGGGCTCAGAAG
>NZ_JBFUHU010000132.1:0-12894 GCF_056402235.1 Cellulomonas sp. P4_B5_2 | reverse complement strand
GTTCGAGGCCCCGACCAGCCAGGGCCTCGAGCGAGTCTGTAGGGGCTCCTTCCCCGGTCAGTGGATGGAGATCCGCCGCAACGAGCTGGCGTCACGGGTGGCTCGGACCCGCAGCACGTGCCGCCCCGCCGTGAGGAGCAGGTCCTCCCAGCGGCCCGGAGAAGCGGACGACCCCAGGCCGACTCCGTCCAGATCGACGTCGGGCACCGGACCGTCGGCCGTCACCACCACGGTGGCCCTGCGGCCCTCGTCGACGTGGATGTCGTAGGCCACCCACTCGCCCGCGTCGAGGTCCACGACCACGTCGTCCTCGACGGCGCCCGGCCGCCCGTCGATCAGGTCGAAGTGCAGGTCGGTGTCGGAGTCGTACCGCAGCGCGACACCGTCGTCCTCACGGAGCCCCGGCAAGGTCGTGCGCGCCCGCACGTGGTGCGACGTGCCCGGGCCGCGGAACGAGAAGCTCATCGCGGGCAGCTCGAGCGGCACGCGCCGCAGCAGCGCGTTGACGATGGTCGGCCGGTACGCGCAGGACTCCAGCCGGACCGCGTCGACCAGCCGGTCCAACGTCGACCACGCGTCGCCGGGCGTCGGCTTGCCGCCCTGACCTGCGGCGTAGGCGACCACGTCGGCCCAGCCGGTGGGAGGGGTGACCGAGAACGGGGACGTCACCGTGTCGAGCTTCTTCCAGGTCCAGAAGTTCCACGAGATCCGGTGGTCCTCGTAGAGCTGGAACGCCGTGGCGAGCCAGGCGGGGTTGTTCTCGCCACCCTCCCCCATGTACACGGGCAGCCCGAGGTCGCGTCCGGTGCGGACGAAGCGTTCGATGCTCGGGAAGTCGGGGGCGGACCAGTACTTGTGGAATTGCAGCATCGAGTTCGGGTCCCACACCTCGGTGAAGATGCTCCAGTTGGTCGACCAGTGGGTGCCCTCGTAGATGAGGAGGTGCGACCGGTCGACCTGCCTGACGGCGGCGGTCAGCTCGAGGTAGAGGTCGACCAGGCGGTCGGCGTAGAGGTCCTGCCACTGGTTCGGGAGCGGTTCGTTGAGCAGGTCGTACCCGGCTACGGCCGTCTCGTCGGCGTACCGGGTGGCGATGGCCCGCCACAGGTCGACGGTCCATGCCCAATAGCGGTCGTCCTCGAAGAGCTCGGGGCGGTTGTTCGGGGAGTCGTCGATGTTGGTCCCGGTCTGACCGCCGGGCGCGCCGTGCAGGTCGAGGATGACCCACAGGCCGTGCGCGCGGCACCAGGCGATGGTGCGGTCGACGTACTCGAAGGCCTCGTCGCGCAGGGCACCTTCGTCGTCGAGCATGAGCCGGGAGTTGATGGGAAGACGGACGTGGTCGAAGCCCTCGCCGGCGATCCTCGCGATGTCGGCCTCCGTGACGAACGCGTCGCGGAAGCGCACCCAGAACTCTCCCGCCCTGTCGGGGCCGACGAGGGCGCGCACCAGCGCCTYGATCTCGCGCGGCGACTGCGGGCCGCCGTCGAAGCCCCACATGTACCCCTCGGGCAGGAGCCACGTTCCCAGCCCGATCCCCCGCAGCAGGAGCGGCCGGCCGGCGCCGTCGACGAGCGCGCCGTCGTGGGCGTGGACGAACCCGTCGTAGGTGGCCGGCCCGCGTCGGGTGGGCGTGGTCATGGGGGTCCTCCCGGACGGCGTGGTGGGGGCGCTCACTTGAGCCCCGACAAGGTGAAGCCCTGCACGATGTAGCGCTGGAAGACGACGAACACCACGAGGATCGGCACGACCATCACTGCGGCGCCCGCCATCTGCAGGGACGGGTTGGTGGCGACCTGCTGGTTGWGCAGCGCCAGCCCGACGGACAGGGTGTATCGGGACTGGTCCCCGGCGATGACCAGCGGCCACAGGAAGCTGTT
This sequence comes from Cellulomonas sp. P4_B5_2, assembly GCF_056402235.1. Classification (NCBI taxonomy): domain Bacteria; kingdom Bacillati; phylum Actinomycetota; class Actinomycetes; order Micrococcales; family Cellulomonadaceae; genus Cellulomonas; species Cellulomonas sp. P4_B5_2. Next base: position 11,014 of record NZ_JBFUHU010000132.1, on the reverse strand, counting down.
CCAGCCGGCGATGAAGGTCAGGACCGTCTGCACGGCGAGGATCGGGCCGGACATCGGGAGCACCAGGGACAGGAAGATCCGGATCTCTCCGGCGCCGTCGATCCGGGCCGCCTCGAGCACCTCGTCGGGGATGGTGGTCATGAACTGCCGAAACAGGAAGATGCTGAACGCGCTGACCAGGGTGGGCAGTGCGATGCCCACGAGGGTGTTGGTCAGGCCGACCCGCGCCAGGATCAGGTAGGTCGGGATCATCGTGACCTGGACGGGGATCATCATCGTGCTGAGCACCAGGGCGAACAGCAGGCCGCGGCCGCGGAACTGGAACTTGGCGAACGCGTACCCCGCCATCGCCATGAGCAGCAGCCCGACGAAGCCGATGGCCACCACGACCAGGGTGTTCACCAGGTAGCGCCCGAAGTCGAGGGTGGTGAACAGGTAGCGGACGAACTCGAGCGTCGGCTCGGCGGGGAGCAGCCGCGGCGGGTAGGCGACAGCCTCCGAGCGGGGCTTGAGCGCGCTGAAGATCATCCAGAAGAACGGCAGCGCGGTCGCCGCGGCACCGACGATCAGGACGAGGTTGGTGACGAGCCGGGACGGCTTCCGGGTCGTCCGCCGCGGTCGTACGGGTCGCGTGTCAGTGGTCATCGGAGCCCCGCAGGCGCAGCTGGACCACCGTGACGACCGCGATGATCACGAACAGGACGAGCGACCCGGCCGAGGCGAACCCGAACTGGTTGTACCGGAAGCCCTGCTCGTAGATGTACAGGGAGATCGAAGTCGTGGCGTCGTTCGGTCCGCCCTGGGTCAGCACGTAGGGCTCGTCGAAGAACTGCAGCCAGCTGATCACAGTGGTGACGGTCACGAAGAAGATCGCGAACCTCAGCAGCGGCACCGTGATGCGGCGGGTGCGCTGCAGCTCGGTGGCGCCGTCGAGCTGAGCGGCCTCGTCGTACTCGTGCGGGATCCCCTGCAAGGCCGCCAGGAAGATGATGATGTTCAGACCGGTGGCCCGCCAGACGGCGACGAGGCCGACGGAGAACCGCGCCCAGGTGGGGTCGGAGAGCCACGGGACGGGGCCGAGCCCGACCAGCGAGAGCAGGTAGTTCAGCAGCCCGAACTGGCTGTTGTAGAGGTAGCCCCAGACCAGCGCGACCGCCACGATCGCGGTGATCGCGGGGAGGAAGTAGAAGGCGCGCAACGTGCTGGCCAGCCGTCCGCCGCTGCGGTGCAGCAGCAGGGCGACCGCGAGCGACGCGACGACGATGACCGGCACCCCCACGACGGTGAACGCGCCGGTGGTGCGCAGCGCGTTCCAGAACTGCGGGTCGGCGAGCAGCCTGCGGTAGTTCTCCAGACCGACGAACGAGACGCTGGACGGGTCGGCCAAGCCGCTGATGTCCATGTCGGTGGTGCTGACCACCCCAGCCACCAGGATGGGCAGGACGGCGAACGCGACCAGCACGACCATCGCGGGTGCGACGAACGCGTAGGGGACCGGCCGTGCCGGCCCCACCGCGTCTGCTAGTAGTTCGACTGGATCTCGTCGGCCTTCGCGTAGAAGGCGTCGAGGGTGGACTGCTTGTCGGCGCCCGTGGTCGCGATCGCGGTGAGCGCGCTGGCCATCTCGTTGGCGACCAGGTCCCAGCCCGGGACCATCGGGACCGTCTGCGCGTCGTCGAGCTGCTCGACGTACACAGACAGCTGCTCGTCACCTCGGCCCGCGAGCTCGGTGAGCGCTGCGCTGCTCGTCGGGAGCTCGCCGACCGCGTCGTACCAGGCGACCTGGTTGTCGGGCTGGGCGAGGAAGTCGAGCAGCTGGGCGGCCTCGTCGGGGTGCGTGCTGGTCTTCCAGATGCCCAGGTTCGAGCCGGCGAACAGCGAGGTGCCGGTCTGGTCGGCCGGGAGGGTCGTCACCGACCACGACCCGTCGAGCTCCGGAGCGGCGTCGCGGATCGCCTTGGCCAGGTACGGGCCGGAGACGACCATCGGCGTGGCGCCCGAGACGAAGCCCTGCGTCTGGTCCCAGTCGGTGGCGGTCGGCGCCGAGCCGTCCTCGAAGAAGCCGAGCCAGTGGTCGGCAGCCGCGGCGAACTCGGGCGACTGGAAGTCCACCGCGCCGTCGGCGTCGACGACGTCACCGCCGGCCTGCCACGTGTACTGGACGGGCAGCGTGTTGTCCCAGAGCGGGATGTAGTAGCCGAACTGGCCCTCGCCGCGCTGGGCGAGCTCCTTCGCCACCGACCGCATGTCGTCCCACGTCGTGGGCGCCGCGTCGTGGCCGGCCTCGGCCAGGATGTCCGACCGGTAGAAGAGCACCCGGGTGTCCGACACCCAGGGCACCGAGAGCGCGATCCCGTCCGTGCTCAGGTTCTCCGGTGACACGGCGTCCGGGAAGTTCGAGGGAGCCAGGGCGGGGTGCTCGGCCAGGACGTCGGTGAGGTCGGCGAGCACGCCGGCGTCGGCGAAGGTGGGCAGCAGGGACAGCCCGATCTGCACGACGTCCGGCCCGTCGCCGGACGCGACCGCGGTCGTGAGCTTGTCGTTCACGTTCTCCCACGGGATGGCGTCCACCTGCAGCTTGATACCGGTGTCCTCCGTGAACGCCGCCGTCAGGTCCGTGAAGGCGGGCCCGGCGTCGCCCATGACCCAGACCTTCAGGGTGGCCGAGCCGCCGTCCTCGACGGCCTCCGCCGGGTCGCCGCCTGTGCAGGCGGCCATGGTGAGCACCAGCGCGGCGCTGGACAGCGCAGCCGTGGTGGTCCCGAGTAGTCTCCTCATCGAGCTATCTCCTCTTGGTAGGGGTGGTTCTCTCCAAGGAACCGGGGCCGTCCTAGCCGATCGCCCCGGTTCCGACTCACCGGACCGCTGCGCGCTCCCGCACTCGCGGCCGGTCGATGAATGCCTGCAGCGGCATCAGCGCCGCGCCGAGAGCGACCGAGTCGCCCTCGAACCGGCACAGCTCGATGGTGAACTGACCGCCCGGCCGGTCGAGGCTGAGGCGCCGGACCCGTGCGGTCAGGTCGTCGCGACGGGCGGGCAGCAGCCGCAGCCCGACCCAGCCGCCGAGCACGATCCGTTCCGGGTTCAGCAGGTTGACGAGGTTCGCCAGGGCCGTGGCCAGCACGTCGAGCGTCTCGTCGACCACCATCGCTGCATCCGCGTCGCCGGCATCGGCGGCCGCGACGAGCGCGCTCAGAGCCCGCCATCCCTCGCCGGTCTCGCTCGCGCCGGTCGCGCGCCAACGCTCGAGGATCGCGTGCGCCCCGACGTACGCCTCGAGGCACCCCCGTGCACCGCACCGGCACTCCGGCCCGTTGCCCAGGCCCAGCTTGGTGTGGCCCCACTCCCCCGCGGACCCGAGCGCACCACGCACCAGGCGGCCGCCGCAGACGACCCCCAGGCCGATGCCCCGTCCGAGCAGCCCGACCACCGCGTCGTCCGCACCACGCGCGGCACCGAACCACAGCTCGGCCACCGCCAGCGCGTTGGCACCGTTGTCGGCGAAGACCTCCAGGCCGGGTGCGGAGACGAGGTCCGCGACCCGGGTCGGCGTCCAGCCCAGGCTCTGCGCGTACAGGGTCGGGTCCGCCGCGGCACCGCGCGCCGGGCCGACGACACCCGGCAGACCGACGCCCAGACCGACCAGCGTCGCCTCGACCTGGGGGTTGCGTTCCCGGACGGCCGCCACAGCATCGGCGAGCGCTGCGGAGATCTGCGCCGGGTCCGCGGTGGACGCCGGGGCCTCCCGGAACTCGCGGTCCAGCCGGGTCATCGACAGGTCGAACAGCTCGACCGCGACGCCACGCTCGCCGACGTCGGCACCCAGCATGTGCGCGCCGGCGGCCCGCAGCGCCAACCGCGCGATCGGGCGGCCTCCCTCGGAGGGCACCGAACCGATCTCCTCGACGACCCCGTCGTCGATCAGCTCGTTCACCACGTTCGTGACGGTCGCCGGGGAGAGCTCACAGTCGGCGGCAAGCGTCGCCCGGGTCGTCTCGCCGGACAGGACCAGCGTGCGCAGAACCTTGGTCCGGTTCTGCTGCCGCAGGTCGCGCGTCGTCGCCACCGTCATGAAGCCTCCTTACTTCACGACTTAGATTAAGAAGGAAATGTTGTGGCGTCCAGTGCCCTCAGATCACGATGTGGTCACGGCCGCCGTGCACGGATCAGGTGCTGTCCGGGGTTCTCGCACGGTCGCGAGCCATGGGGCGGCGGATGACAACGACCCCGGTRCTGCTCCGCGACTCTCGTCGCGGGCTGCACCGGGGCCGCATGTCCGTCAGCACCTGTTGGCCTTCGCCCACCGCGCCCGCTTGTCCTTGTTGCGCGCGGCTTGAACCGCCCCCAGCGCCATTGGGGGCTGTCGAAGATCAGCCACCCGGACTGTGGCCGTCCATCGCTCTCGTAGCGACGCGTTCCACATCCGGGCCGATCCTTCGTGATGGGATGCTGACACCATCACGCAGACCGGGAGATCCAAAGTTGAACTATACACACTCTCTGGTCAGCTGTCTAGTTCGACCCTGACCGGGACGCCGGCGAACGCCGCCAGCCGGTCGAACGAGGCCCGCACCGCGTGCTTCTGCGCGTCGTCGAGGGCGACGGCGAGGTGCGGCTCGGCGACGATCTCACCACGCTCCACCACCCGCCGCCACCAGCCGACGACCTGGCTGTCGAGCACCAGCGGCTGGATCACCTGGTTCGTGTTCGCCGGGGCGATGACCCGGTCGGCGATGTTCAGGGCGGACCGGCCCTCGGTGTAGGCGACCCCGTACTCGTCGTATCCCTGCAGGACGTGGACGGTGGGCGACGGGTCGCGACGCGGTGCCTCCCCCGGCGCGAACCAGTGCGCGATCCCGTCGACGTCGACGGACGTGAGCGACTCCTCCACCAGCGACAGCCCGCGCCGGACCTGGGTGAGCGTCAGACTCGCCCACCAGGAGAAGTCCTTGACCGTGGCCGGCCCGTGGCTGACGAAGTACCGGAGCGTCAGCTCGGCGAGCGCCTCGTCCGGGTCGAGCGGCGGCGTGAGCGGCACGCGCTCGTCGAGGAGCGCGTAGGTGCGCTGCTTGCCGCGCAGGACGCCGCTGACCACGACAGCGGCGAGCTCCGCGGCCATCAGGAGGTACGCCAGGCGGGTGCCGCTCGCCTCGATGCCTGCACGCGCGAGCGCGTCCTGCACCTCGGCGCGCGTGAGGTGGTTGCCGCCCTGCACCGCCTCGGCGACGACGGCCGTCGCCCGGTCCACGAGCTCCTCGTCGATCCCCGCCTGCCGCTCGTAGTAGCGGCTGAGCTGACGCACCCGAGGCCCGGTGAGCGCCTGGATCCAGCGGACGTCCTCGGGCGCGACGAAGTGCCACGTCGGGCGCAGGGCGTGCGTGCGCAGGATCGCCCCGGAGTCGAGGAGGGCCTGCACCGCGGCGTCGTCGGCACCGCTGGTCCGCTGGCCCAGCGACCACCTCGCCATCGCGTACTCCTGCGACTGGGCGGCGCCGAGGTGCCGGACGACGGCGGCGGGACCGGGGAGCGGCGGACCGGACAGGTGCTGGTTGTGCAGCCGTCGGTGTGCGACCTCGAGGCGGTCCATGGCTGTCGATCTTCTGCGTGTGGGCGGACGGTGGCAAGGTGGTCGAATCCGGACACAGTCGAAGGAGACCCCCATGGCGACGCACCTGAACCCGTACCTCAGCTTCCGCGACACCGCCCGGGAGGCGATGGAGTTCTACCAGTCCGTGTTCGGTGGCGAGCTGAGCACGAGCACGTTCGGGGAGTACGGAGCGAGCGAGGACCCGACCGAGGCGGACAAGCTGATGCACGCGAACCTCACGACGCCCGGCGGGATGGTGCTCATGGGCGCCGACACCCCCAACGCGATGGAGCTCGCGAGCGCCAGCAGCATCTCCTGCTCGCTCAGCGGGGAGGACCTCGCCGAGCTGCAGGGCTACTGGGACGGCCTCAGCGCGGGTGGGACCGTGACCGTGCCGTTCGAGCAGGCACCGTGGGGTGACACGTTCGGGATGTGCACCGACAAGTACGGCGTCGACTGGATGGTGAACGTGACCGCGACCCAGTGAGCATCGACTGTGTCGTCGTCGGGGCCGGTCCCGCCGGCCTCGCGGCGAGCGCCGCCCTGACGGCCCGCGGCATCGAGCACGAGGTGCTCGAGAAGTCACGGGTGGGCGAGTCGTGGCGGTCCCGCTGGGACTCGTTCCGGCTGAACACGCCCGGCTTCCTCAACCCGATGCTCGGCCCGGCGCAGGACGACGAGTACACGCCGCGCGACGAGGTCGTCCGCCGGCTCGAGGCGCTGGCCTCCTCGGGCCCCGTCCGGACGGGCGTCGCGGTCACGGCGCTCGCGCCGCGGCTCGACGGACTCGCGCTGGAGACCTCGGACGGACCCGTGCACGCGCGGGCGGTGGTCGTCGCGACCGGCGCGGAGAACGTCCCGCGGGTGCCGGCGTTCGCGACGCACCTGCCGGTGGTCCAGCAGACGACCACCACGTACCGCTCCCCCGCCGGCCTTCCGACGGGGACCGTGCTGGTGGTCGGCAGCGGCCAGTCGGGTGTGCAGGTGGTCCGTGACCTGACGGCGGCGGGTCGTCGCGTGCTGCTCGCCACGTCGCCGGTGGGACGGCTCCCGTCGCCCTACCGCGGCCGGCCGATGATCGCGTGGCTCGCGACGGCCGGGTTCTTCGACCAGCGGACCGCCGACGTGCCCGAGGAGCTGCGGCGTCTGCCGAACCCGCTCGTCGTCCCGGGCGGTGAGCCGGGGCCGGACCTGCGCCGGATGGCCCGCGAAGGGCTCCCGCTGCTGGGCCGGATCACCGGCGTCGAGGGCGGTCGGCTGCAGGTCGACAGCTCCGTCCGCGGGAACATCGCCGCCGGTGAGGCCTTCGCCGAGCGGGCACGCGCTCTCGTCGACGACGCGATCGACCGACTGGGCCTGGGCGCTCCCCCGGCAGACGCCGAGGACGCCGACACCTCCTACCCCGTGCGGGAGGGCGCGGAGCTGGACCTGCAGGACGAGGACGTGACCAGCATCGTCTGGTGCACCGGCATGCGCGGCAGCCACGCGTGGCTCCCTGCCGAGCTCCTCGACGCCCGTGGAGTCCCCCGCCAGCTCGACGGTGCGGCCGAGCTGCCGGGCCTGTGGTTCCTGGGACTGCGGTGGATGCGTCGACGCGGGTCGTCCAACTTCGAGGGCATGCCGGCCGACGCCGCCGCCGTCGCTGACGCGGTGGGGACGCACCTGTCCGCGCGCTGACGGACGCCTCACCGCGCACCGCGGACGTGATGAGGTGTCCCCCGTGACCTTCCTGCAGACTCACGACCGCGTCCTGCTCACCGGCGACTCCGTGACCGACTGGGGTCGCGACCGCACGGACCCGACGAGCCTCGGGCACGGCTACGCGGGCATCGTGGCGGCGCTCGCAGGAGCTCGTCGGCCGGACCTCGACCTCACGTTCCTCAACCGCGGCGTGGGCGGCGACACCTCGGCGATGCTGCGGGCGCGCTGGGACCAGGACGCGGTGGCCCTGGAGCCCACCGTGGTGTCGGTGCTGATCGGCATCAACGACACCTGGCGCCGGTACGACGCGGGCACGGCGACCTCGACCGACGAGTACGAGGACAACCTCCGCGCGCTCGTCGAGACGGTGGATCGTCTCGTCCTCATCGAGCCCTTCGTCGTGCCGGTCACCCCTGCGCAGCACGCGTGGCGCGAGGACCTGGACCCGCGCATCGGTGTGGTGCGGCGGGTGGCCGCCGAGCGTCGCGCGGTGCTCGTGCCGGCCGACGGGCTGTTCGCGGCGGCGGCGGCGCGGACGGGCGCCGAGACGTGGGCGTCCGACGGCGTGCACCCGACGCCCGCGGGGCACGGGCTGCTCGCGGAGGCGTGGCTCGCGGCGGTGGGGCTCGCCTGAGTCGTCCGCCTGGTGGGGACTCTTTGCGCGCGCGCCGACGTTGACGCTAGCGTCGTGGCCGATTGCGGTTCCGCATCCGCGGGACGCGACCGACCGAACGGTCTCGGAGGACGAAGCGATGCGCGTGCACACTGCCGCTCCCGCCGTCCTCGGGCGTGCCTGCGTGGCGCTGCCCTGTTGTCGCTGTCTGTAGAGCGCTGGCTGCTCTTCTGCGCGAGGATCCCCTGACCGGGGACCGTCTCCCGCGCCAGCGCTCGCCCCGCCCCGGTCCGGACATCCCCTGCTGATCCGTGCCGGCCGACCGGCGCCCACGCGCGCCGGAACCCCGACGCATCGCTAGTCAGTCCCCCACCGCTGCCGGCACCCCGGCAGCCTCGACCGAAGAGGAACCATGGCACGCATCTACGACGACGCGACGGCGCTCATCGGCAACACCCCGCTGGTCCGCATCAACAAGATCACCGACGGGGCCCCCGCCACCGTCGTCGGCAAGCTCGAGTTCTATAACCCGGCCAACTCCGTGAAGGACCGCATCGGCGTCGCGATCATCAACGCTGCCGAGGCGTCCGGCGAGCTCAAGCCCGGCGGCACGATCGTGGAGGCCACCAGCGGCAACACCGGCATCGCGCTGGCGTTCGTGGGCGCGGCCCGCGGCTACAACGTCGTCCTGACCATGCCGGAGACCATGTCCAAGGAGCGCAAGCTCCTGCTGCGCGCGTTCGGCGCCGAGCTCATCCTCACCCCGGGCTCCGAGGGCATGCGGGGCGCGGTCAACCGGGCCGACGAGATCGTCAAGGAGCGCGAGGGCGCCATCCTGGCCCGCCAGTTCGCCAACGAGGCCAACCCCGAGATCCACCGCACCACGACCGCCGAGGAGATCTGGGCGGACACCGACGGTGAGATCGACATCCTCGTCGCGGGCATCGGCACCGGCGGCACCATCACGGGCGTCGGCCAGGTGCTGAAGGCCCGCAAGCCCGGCGTGAAGATCGTCGGCGTGGAGCCGGCCGAGTCGCCGATCCTCAACGGTGGCGCGCCCGGCCCGCACAAGATCCAGGGCATCGGCGCCAACTTCGTGCCCGAGATCCTCGACACGACGGTCTACGACGAGATCATCGACGTCGACGCCGAGACGGCCGTGAAGGTCGCCCGCCGCGCCGCGGCCGAGGAGGGCCTGCTGGTCGGCATCTCGTCCGGCGCCGCCCTGCACGCCGCGACGCTCCTGGCCAAGCGCCCGGAGAACGCCGGCAAGCTCATCGTCGCGATCATCCCGTCGTTCGGCGAGCGCTACCTGTCGACCGTGCTCTACGCGGACCTCGTCGACTGAGCCCGGTCCCCGTACACCCCCACCGACAGGACGAAGGCACCGTGTCCGACCACCTGCACTTCCTCGCCACCCTGAGGGAAGACCTCGAGGCAGCCCGGCACCGCGACCCCGCGGCCCGGTCCCTCGCCGAGGTCGCCCTCGGGTACCCGGGGGTGCACGCGGTGTGGGTGTACCGGCTGGCGCACAGGATGTGGCACCAGCCTGGCCTGCGGCTGCCCGCGCGACTGATCTCCCAGCTCGCGCGGGCGGCCACCGGCATCGAGATCCACCCCGGTGCACGTCTGGGCCGGCGGCTCTTCATCGACCACGGCATGGGCGTCGTCATCGGCGAGACCGCCGAGGTCGGCGACGACGTGGTCCTCTTCCACGGCTCCACGCTGGGCGGCAAGTCGATGCGGCACGGCAAGCGGCACCCGACGGTCGGCGACAACGTGGTCGTCGGGGCCGGCGCCAAGATCCTCGGCCCGGTGTGGATCGGCGACGGTGCGCAGGTCGGCGCGAACGCCGTCGTGATCCACGACGTCCCCGCCGGGGCGATCGCAGTCGGCGTGCCTGCGACGATCCGGCTGCGGCCCGCTGCCGCGCCGTTCGACGTCGAGATCGACGACCCGGCGATCTACATCTGAGAGCATCCCACCCCGGTGATACCCGGGGTAGCAGGTAGCCTGGCGCGGGCGTCGACGGCGACGCCGGACCGGAGGACTGACGATGCGGCTGGGCTACCACACGGGCTACTGGTCGGCGGGTCCCCCGCCGGGTGCGCAGGAGGCCGTCCTCGGCGCCGAGCAGCTCGGGTTCGACTCCGTCTGGACCGCCGAGGCCTACGGATCCGACGCGCTCACCCCGCTCGCGTGGTGGGGCTCGCGCACGTCCCGGATCCGGCTGGGCACGGCGATCGCGCAGATCTCCGCCCGCACCCCGACGGCCGCCGCGATGGCCGCCCTCACGCTCGACCACCTCTCCGGCGGTCGCTTCGTGCTGGGGCTCGGCGCCTCCGGGCCACAGGTGGTGGAGGGCTGGTACGGGCAGCCGTACCCGCGCCCGCTCGCCCGCACGCGCGAGTACGTCGCGATCGTGCGGCAGGTGCTGGCGCGCGAGGCGCCGGTGACGTTCGACGGGCAGTTCTACCGGCTCCCGCTGGGTCCCGACGAGGGTTCGGGCCTGGGCAAGGCACTGCGCTCGACGGTGCACCCGCTGCGCGCCGACCTGCCGATCCACCTGGCGGCCGAGGGACCGAAGAACATCGCGATGTCGGCGGAGATCGCCGACGGCTGGCTGCCGCTCTTCTACTCGCCGCGGATGGACGGCGAGTACCGGGAGCTGCTGGCCGAGGGCTTCGCGCAGCGCGCTCCGGAGCGGACCTCTGTGGACGCGTTCGAGGTGGTCGCCACCGTGCCGGTGGTGATCGGTGCCGACGTCGAGTCCGCCGCGGACAGCGTCCGCCCGTTCATCGCCCTCTACGCCGGCGGCATGGGGGCCAAGGGCGCCAACTTCCACCGCGCGGTCCTCGACCGGCTCGGGTACACCGAGGCCTGCGACGAGATCCAGGCCCACTACCTGGCCGGCGACCGCGCCCGTGCGACCGCCGCGGTGCCGCTCGAGCTCGTGCAGGACATCGCCCTGGTGGGCACCGTCGACGACATCCGCGCCCAGCTGCCCGCCTGGGAGGGCACGGCGATCACGACGATGCTCGTGCAGGCCGACCCGCGCACCCTGCCGGCGATCGCGGAGGCCCTGCGCCCGACGGCCTGACCCACTCGTCGAC
>NZ_JBFUHU010000131.1:0-9524 GCF_056402235.1 Cellulomonas sp. P4_B5_2 | reverse complement strand
CCGGTGGGCGGGGCGATGACACCACCACACGCCCCCGACACGGCGGTCGCTCCGCAGCCCGGGGTCAGGACCGGGAGCAGGGTTCCCGCCTGGTGCTTCCTGGTGACGCTGGTGGCCGCGATCCTGATGGAGTTCGCCACGACGTACTGGGCGACGGGCCTGGTGATCGAACAGACCGGTGCTGGTGCGGGCATCGCTGCGGCGACGACCGCAGGGCTGGTGGCGGGAATGTCCGCGATCCGGTTCGTCGTCGGGCCCCTCTCGCTCCGGGTGCCGCCCGCCATGCTGCTCGCTGTCGCGTTCGTCGTGGCGATCGGCGGGTGGGCGATCCTCTGGACCGCGACCACGCCGTGGGTGGCGATGGCCGGGCTGGTGGTGGCGGGGTTCGGGTACGGCGCCACCTACCCGTTGTCGATCGCGCTCCTGCTGGCGACGGCCCCCGGGCGAGCCGACGCGACCCAGGCGCGCGCGACGCTCGTCGGGGGTCTGGCGATCGGGGTGGGGCCGTTCGCCCTGGGGGCGTTGTCCGACGTCGTCGGGACGCACCAGGCGTTCCTTGTGGTGCCCGTCGTCGCAGTGGTGGGCGCGGTCGGCGCTGTGGTGGGCGGACGAGCGGTCCGCGGCGAACCTGTGCCCGTGGTGGAGCCCGTCCCGGATGTCGCGGCGGATCGATAACGATTTCGGTCATGACAGGCTTACGCCATGTCCTTCCAGCACCGGCGCGCTGACGCCGTCGTCACCGTCCTCGGCCCCGACGGCCGCCCGCTCGCCGACACCGACGTCGTTGTCGCCCAGGAGCGGCACGCGTTCCTCTTCGGCAACATCGGCTTCGACTTCGTCGCGCTCGCGAACGGGGAGGGCGAAGCGGCCGCGCCGCCCGCGTTCGGCGGTGCGTCGGTCGCGTCGGCCGCCGCGCTCGCGGACCTCTGGCTCGACGTGTTCAACGCCGCGACCCTGCCGTTCTACTGGGGCGGCTTCGAGCCGGTGCGCGGCCACCCGGACACCACCCGGATGCTGACCGCCGCGCGCTGGTTCGCCGACCGCGGCGTGGTCGTCAAGGGACACCCGCTGGCGTGGCACACCGTATGCGCGCCGTGGCTGCTCGACCTGAGCACCGACGAGATCGCCGACGTCCAGGACGCGCGGATCCGTCGTGAGGTCGCGGACTTCGCCGGGGTGATCGACACCTGGGACGTGATCAACGAGGTCGTGATCATGCCGGTGTTCGACAAGGAGCCCAACGGGCTGACGCGGCTGGCGTGGGACCGCGGCCGCATCCCGACGATCCGCCTGGCGTTCGACGCGGCCCGCCAGACCAACCCGTCGGCGACCCTGCTGCTGAACGACTTCGACATGTCGACCGCGTACGAGTGCCTCATCGAGGGCGTGCTCGAGGCAGGGATCCAGGTCGACGCCCTCGGCCTGCAGAGCCACATGCACCAGGGGTACTGGGGTGAGGAGAAGATGCTGGCGACCCTCGACAGGTTCGCGCGCTTCGGCCTGCCGCTGCACCTGACCGAGACCACGCTGCTGTCCGGCGAGCTCATGCCGGCGCACATCGAGGACCTCAACGACCACCAGGTCGCGTCGTGGCCCTCGACGCCCGAGGGTGAGGCGCGCCAGGCCGACGAGGTCGAGCGGCACTACCGGACGCTGATCGGGCACCCCGCGGTGCAGGCGGCGACGTACTGGGGGATCACCGACGAGGGCGCGTGGCTGGGCGCGCCCGGCGGGCTCGTGCGCGCGGACGGCACGCCCAAGCCCGCGTACGACGCGCTGCGGCGCCTGGTGAAGGACGAGTGGTGGCTGGCGCCGACGACGCTGCGGACGAACTCCGCCGGGCGTGTGCCCGTGAGCGGGTTCCGCGGGGTGTACACCGTCGACGGTCAGCCCTTCGATCTCGACGACGGGGAGGTCGTCGTCCGGCTGGAAGGATGAGCGGGTGCCCGTCGCCTCCGTCCAGCCCGTCACCGACCCCGCCGACGAGCGCCTCGCCGACTACGTCTCGCTGACCGACGTCGCGCTGCGCTCGCGGCAGGAGCCCGCCAAGGGCCTCTACATCGCCGAGAGCTCCACGGTCCTCGGCCGCGCGCTCGCCGCCGGGCACCGACCGCGGTCCGTCCTGCTGTCGCCGCGCTGGCTGCCGGACCTGGAGCGGCTGCTGGCGACCCTGCCGGCCGACGACACCGAGGTCCCCGTCTACGTCGCCGAGGAGCCCGTGCTCGAGGCGATCACCGGGTTCCACGTCCACCGCGGAGCGCTCGCCGCGATGCACCGGCCGCCGCTCGAGCCGGTGTCGACCCTTCTTGCGGGAGCGCGGCGGGTGGCCGTGCTGGAGGACATCGTCGACCACACCAACGTCGGCGCCGCCTTCCGCTCCGCGGCAGCGCTGGGCGTGGACGCCGTGCTCGTGACGCCGCGGTGCGCCGACCCGCTCTACCGCCGGTCCGTCCGCGTCTCGATGGGCACGGTGTTCCAGGTGCCCTGGACGCGGATCGACCCCTGGCCCGAGGGCATCTCCGCGCTGCGCGACGCCGGGTTCGTCACCGCGGCGCTGGCCCTGTCCGACGACTCGATCACGCTCGACGAGCTGGTCGCCGACCCGCCCGAGCGGCTCGCCCTGGTGCTCGGGGCCGAGGGGCACGGGCTCAAGCCGGTGACGGTGGCGCAGTCCGACCTGGTGGTGCGGATCCCGATGGCCGGCGGCGTGGACTCGCTCAACGTCGCGGCGGCCGCTGCGGTCGCGTTCTGGGCGACCCGGGCCTGAYTCACACCACGTCGTCGCGCGGCAGCGTGTAGCGCAGGAAGCCCATGGTCCGCGCCCACGTCTCCCGCCGGGCGTGCGCCGTGAGCACCGGGTCGCCGCCGTAGCGGAACGTGACCCCCGGACCGGGGCCTTGGCTCGTCGCGATGCCACCGGGCGGCCCGGCGATCATGTGGCCGGCGCTGTCGAGCACGACGTTCGCCCAGGGATAGGGGTGCTCGGCCAGGCGGTCGGCGGCGACCTGGTGGTACGCCGGGGAGTCCCACATCTGGTCGTCGCCGGCGGCCACCAGCAGGACGCCGCCGCGGATGCGCTCGACCGGGATGCTCACGCGCTCCAGCTCGTCGGGGTCCGTCGGGAGCGGGGCGAACCCGTTGCGCAGCGCGATCGGGTCGTGGCGCTCGATCGCCTCCTGGAGCTCGGGCGTGACCGCGTACGGCAGGAACGGCAGCGGCTCGCCGACCACGGTCCAGGCCGGGCCCGACGACCGCAGGATCCGGTCCAGCCGACCCGCGTCGTAGTCGATGCCGGCGGTGACGACCCCGCTGCCGACGACGCTGACCACCGACCCGACCCGCTCGTCGCGGCTGCCCACCAGGAGCGCTGCCTCGCCGCCGCGGGAGCCGCCGAGCAGCCCGATCGAGCCCGGTCCGAACCCCTGCGCCTCGAGCAGGTCGATCGCCCGGGTGAAGTACTCGAGCGGCACGTCGACGAGCGTGTTCGGCACCCCCGGCGCACCGAAGTAGGCCAGGGCGAGCGCGACGAAGCCCTCCTCGGCGAGCGCGACGGCGTCCCGTTCGTGCATCCCGCCCTCGGACCCGCCGATCACCACGACGGCACGCTCGGCGCCCGCTGCCGGCCGTGCCAGCACGCCCGCGATCCCGTGCGCGCGACACACGGTCCTGTCCCTGATGACGCGGTGGGTGGTCCGGCTCATGCCGCGCACCCTAGCGAGAGGCGCTGACGTCAGCGGTGCTGGCCCTGATGGCCGCGCGGCAGGCGGCAGGCTCGACCGGCGCGGGGGAGCCAGGCGCCGCACGCGGTCTCTGCCTCGTGCTCGGGGGCCGCCACGGGGAGGTCGACGGCGTTCCCCGGCTCCGCGTCGGGGGCGATCCCCGGTTCCGCGACGAGGTCGAGCAGCTCCGTGGCGACGTAGACGGTGCGGGTGCGGTCGGCCTTCCTGTCGGTGCGCAGCACCCCCGCCGCGGCGAGGGAGTCGAGGGCGTTGCGCGCCGCGACGCCGGTGATCTCGTACCGGGCCGCCACGGACGCCGCGTCGAGCACGGGGTGTGTGGGGAGGTCGGCGACCACGCGGTGCGCGACGCCGCGCCGGACGCGGCCGGTCGGCGACCTGTCCCGCAGGTAGGCGTCGAGGGTGTCGGTCTGCCGGCTCTGCCAGTCCGTCACCTGACCCGAGAGGGCGAGCGCGTCGGCGGCCGCCGCGACGACCGCCTCGGCGACGACCGTCACGATCGCGGCGCCCTGGTCGCCGCGGCGGTAGGTGTCGAGCGCGGCGTAGTAGCGCTCGCGGTCGCGGAACAGCGCGGTGCTGACGGGCAGGGTGATCCGCGGCGCGACGCCGTAGCGGGCCAGGACGGTCCCGATGAGGACCCGGCCGGCGCGGCCGTTGCCGTCGGCGAAGGGGTGGATGGTCTCCAGCTGCGCGTGCGCGAGGGCGGCAGCGAGGACAGGGCGGTGCCGACGGGACGCCAGGTAGGCGTCGAGGTCGTCGAGCAGACCGGGGACGAGCTCGTGCGGAGGCGCGTTGTAGTGCGCCTCGAGGGGGGTCCGGCCGCCGATCCACACCGGTTCGGTGCGGACGCCCGCGTGCCGCGGTGCGATCAGCCTCTGGAGCTCTACGGCGTCCCACACGAGCGACACGTCGGGGTCCAGAGCGCGCTCCACCGACTCCCGCACCGCGTGCAGAGTGCGGGCGACGGTGACGGCGGACTCGCGGCCGCGCGCCACGAAGTCCGCGACGGCCACCGCGCGAGGCGTCGGCTCGTACCCCTCGATGAGGGAGGACGCGGCCGCTTCCGAGCGGACCAGCAGGTCGCCGATCTGCCCGAGGCCGGCGTGCGCGGCGAGGTCGGCCGCCTCCCGGGCGCGGCTCTCCGCCTCGTCGAGGAGCTCCGTCGTGCCGGCGTCGAGGTGCACGTCGAGGCCGAGCAGCGAGTCGGGGACAAACGCCTGGTAGCTGCCCGAGCGGGTGAACCGGCGAGGGACCCCGTCGGTCGCGCGTGGTGTCCACTGCTGCGTGACGTAGGTGCCCATGCCCACCTCCCCGACGGCGTCGTAAACTTGCCTCCGATGCTACTCGAAGAAAGTTTATGCTAGGGCGAGGCCCTCGATGACGCCCACGCCCGGCGCTCGGGCCAGGAGCGCCCCGGGGAGCGCGATCTTCGACCGGCGTACTCCGCTGCCGATGATCACGGTCGGCCCGGCCGCGGGATCGTCCACGGCGACGCGACCGTCCACCAGGACGCGGTAGCGGGCGGGCAGCCCGAGCGGGGTGATGCCGCCGTACTCCATGCCCGACTCCTCGACCGCGCGGTCCATGGGCAGGAACGACGCCTTGCGGACGTCGAGGAGCCGCTTGACCGTGGAGTTCACGTCCGCACGGGTGGTCGCCCGGACGACCGCTGCGGCCACCCGTTCCTCGCCCTCGCGCCGACCCGCGACGAGCACGCAGTTGGCCGATGCGGCAGGCGGCAGCTGGTAGGCCTCGGTCAGTGCGGCGGTGTCCGCGAGGTCGGGGTCGATCTCCGTGACGAGCACCGCCTCGGCCACCGTCGGGTCGGTCGCGGCCCACGCCTCGATCGCCGCGAGCGTGGGGACGGCGAGCAGGTCGGGGCGGTCGAGCGCGCGCACCCAGGTCAGCGTGCCGAGCGTCACTGCTGGTAGGTCCCGACGAGGACCGCCCGCGCGAGCGTGTGGAAGGTGACCGCGGTGTTCGCGGCGCCCGGCATGGCGTCCGGGCCGAGTCCGAGGGAGGGCACGTCGAGGGCGTGCACGACGAAGAAGTAGCGGTGCACCTGGTCCCCCGGCGGGGGCGCGGCGCCGACGTAGCGGGCCTGGCCGTCGTCGCCGCGCAGGGCGAACGCACCCGCGGGCAGGTCGGCGCCTCGGGCGAGCGAGGTAGTGGTGGCGGGCACGTCCGCGACGGTCCAGTGCCACCACCCGGCCGGGCCGGGCGCGTCCGGGTCGAAGCAGCTGATCAGGAACGACCGCGTGGCGTCGGGGAAGCCCTCCCAGGACAGCTGCGGTGAGAGGTTGCTGCCTGCGTCGGTGTTCGTGTGCACGTCCGGCAGGCGCTCGCCCGCCCGGAAGTCGTCGCTGGTCAGCGTGAAGTCGGGGACCGCCGGGAGCAGCGAGTAGGGGTCGGGCGCGACGGGACGGGTGAGGTTCACGGGCATGGCGACATCATTCCGCGGGGACCAGCGGCGCGCGCGGGATCGGCGCGGGCTCGTGCCGGCCGAGGACCGCCCGCGCGGGCAGGAGCCGGTCGAGGCCCACCAGGACGAGGCCCAGCACGAAGAACCCGACGCCGTAGATGAGCACGTTGAGCACCAGCCCGTCGTAGCCCAGCTCCGCGACGTCGACGAAGCCGTAGGGGTAGTCGCTGGTGGGGCTCAGCAGGCCGCGGACCGTGCTGAACGTGCAGTACGCCACCGGGTAGAGCAGCCAGTACGCGGCGGTGCGGATGCGCAGGCGGCGGTGCGGGACCAGGAGCAGGAAGTGCACGAACGTCGCGATGGGCGTCAGGCGGTGCACGAGCTGGTCGTGGGTGAGCCCGAGGGCGATGACCTCCTCGCCCGGAGGGGCGGGGTCGAGGATCAGGTACGAGACCAGCCCGGTGATGAGCAGGAAGAGCGTCACCGCACCGAACAGCCACGGCGGCGGCTCGGCACGCCGGGCGAGCACGGCGATGCCGCCCCAGAGCATCACCACGGCCAGCATCAGGTTCGACTGGTTGGTGAAGTAGACGTAGTCCTCGAGGTCGAACGTCACGCCGGTGCTCGGCGCCCAGAACAGTGCGAGGAACGTGATCGCCGCCAGTGCGAGGCGGTAGATCCCGACGACGACTCCCATGACGTGCCCTCCTGGTCGCCGGCGACGCTGCCGGGCGACGAGAACGTAGCCGAGACCTGCGCCATCACCCCTTCGGCACGCCGCGGATTGACAGTGCAGGGAGTGTCAGCGTGTACTGAGATACTTCGAACAGATGTTCGATGAAGGTCTCGAGAGCACCCTCTCATCGGCCGGTCGAGGGGAGGTCCGCAATGTCCGTCGACACCATGTCGCGCGAGGACCGGGTCATGCYCGCACGGGCCGCCCTCGCGCGCGCCGAGCAGCGCACGGGGGCGCGCAGCGTGCTGCCGCTCGGGGGAGTCGTGGAGCCCTCCGCCCCCGTGGTCGCCCTGGTGCCCGACCGGCCCGACGTGCCTGTCGAGCAGCCCACCGCCGGCATCATCACCAGCGAGCGCCCCCCGATGGCGGTCCCGCCGCCGCTGGCCCCGATCCTGCCCGAGGGGCTGCGTCGTGGAGGCACCACGRTGGTCACGGGATCGACGTCGCTGGTGCTGGCCATGCTCGCCCACGCGTGCGCCGGCGGAGCGTGGGCGGCCGTCGTCGGCCAGCCGACCATCGGCCTGCTCGCCGCGTCCCAGGCGGGGGTGTCGCTCGACCGGCTGGCCGTGGTGCCGCGCCCCGGCCTCGAGGCCCCGACCGTGGTGGCCGCGCTGCTCGACGGTGTCGACGTGGTGGTGGTCGGTCCCGAGGCAGCCCTGACGGACGCGGACCGCAGGAAGCTGTCCGCGCGCGCCCGGGACCGCGGGTCGGTGCTGCTGTCCACCGCCGACTGGCCGGGCGCGGGCGTGGTGCTCACGGTCGAGTCGGGCCGGTGGACGGGGGTCGACGCCGGCGAGGGGCGCTTGCGCACACACGAGATCCGGCTGGTCCGCACAGGACGGGGGAGTGCCGCCGTGCCGCGCGCGCTCGACCTGACCCTGCCGATCGGTTCGACCGCGGCGCCGCAGGTCGAGGCGCCGGCACCGAGCCTGAGGCTCGTCGGATGAGCACGCGCACGACCGTCCTGTGGGTCCCGGACTGGCCCGTGGTGGCCGCGGCGACGTCCGAGGAGGTGCCGCCGCACGTGCCGACCGCCGTGCACGACGGGCGGCAGCTCACCGCGGTGTCGGCGCTCGCCCGGGCGGAGGGGGTGCGCCGGGGGATGCGGCGGCGGCAGGCGCAGGGGGTCTGCCCCGAGCTGGTGCTGCTGCCCGCGGACGACGCCCGGGACGTGCGGCTGTTCGAGCCGGTCGCGGCGGCGGCAGAGACCGTGGTGGCGGGCATCGAGGTGGTCCGCGCCGGGATGCTGCTGCTGCCCGCGGGCGGGGCCAGCCGGTACCACGGGTCGGAGGAGGCGCTCGCGGAGCTGCTCATCGACGCGGTCGCGGCCGGGTCGGGGCACGAGTGCGCGGTGGGCACGGCCGACGGGCTGCTGGCCGCGGTGCTGGCCACCCGGACCGGCGCGGTGGTGCCTGCGGGGGCGTCGGCGGCGTACCTGGCGCCTCGGGCGATGAGCGAGCTGGTGCACGCGGCGGTCACCGACGAGGCCGCCACCGCGGTGGCTCAGCTGGTGGACCTGCTGCACCGCCTGGGGCTGCGGCAGCTCGGGCAGCTCGCCGCCCTGCCGCCCACGGACGTGCACGCCCGCTTCGGCCGGCTGGGCGCGTGGGCGCAGCTGCTCGCACGCGGCGACGACGAACGCCCGCCCGCCCGGCGTCGACCGGAGGCCGACCTCGAGGTGGCCACCGCCCTCGACCCGCCGCTCGACCGGGTCGACTCGGCGACGTTCGCCGGTCGCCGCCTGGCCGAGGAGCTGCACGCGCTGCTCATGCAGCACTCCGTGACGTGCGGCCGCCTGCAGATCGCGGCACGTACCGACGAGGGCACCGACCTGGTGCGCACCTGGCGGACCGACCTGGGCGGCTGGGGCGGGCTGACCCCCGCCCGGATCACCGACCGCATCCGGTGGCAGCTGGAGGGCTGGCTGGCGTCGAGCGCGATCGAGACCGCGCGGAGCCGGGCGGCCGACGACCCCGCCGCCCGCGCCCGCTCGCGGACGGCGCGGGACGCCGTCGCGTCGGGGCGTGACCCGTGGGCGCACGATGACCTGCCGACCAATCCGTGGCCCGACGACGAGTCCCGCCCGGTCACCCTGGTCCACCTCGCGATCACCGCTCTGGACGTCGCCTCCGCGGGCGCCGAGCAGGGGCGGCTGTGGGGCGGACCGTCGGGCGGTGACCTGCGTGCGCACCGAGCGCTCGACCGGGTGCAGGGGATCGTCGGGGGGTCGGGGATCCTCGTCGCGACGCTGCAGGGCGGCCGGGACGTGCGCGACCAGGTGCACCTGCAGCCGTGGGGCGAGCAGACCGAGCCGGCGCGGCCGGTGGACCGGCCCTGGCCCGGGCGGCTGCCCGATCCGGCGCCGGCCACCGTGCTGGACCCGCCCGACCGGGTGGACGTGCGCGACGCCAGCGGGGAACCCGTGGTGCTCGACGTGCGCAGCGGGATGAGCAGGGAGCCGGCGTGGGTGCGGTGGCTGCCGCGGGAGTTCGACGACGACCGTGTGGCACGCCCAGACCGGCGCAGGGGTGCCCCGCATGGGCGCGAGGCACCCGTGGACGCGTCACGTGGGCGTCGTCGGGCCGAGCCGTGGGACGTCGCTGTCGAGCGGGCGCGGTCCGCCGCCGCC
>NZ_JBFUHU010000130.1:0-9563 GCF_056402235.1 Cellulomonas sp. P4_B5_2 | reverse complement strand
CGCCACGAGGGCGTCGGTGACCTCCCGCCGCAACCGTGCGCACTCCTCGATCGACACGGCGACCGGCGCCACGTCCGCGAGGTCGGCCAGGACCGGTCCTCGCCACAGGGCGTGCGCCTCGCGCAGCTGGGCCAGCGCGCCGCCCGGGTCGTGCGTCGACCGGGACCTGGCGCTCGACAGCAGCGAACGCGCGTGCGCGAGGTCGAGCTCGGAGGCGCCGAGCCGGAGCCGGTACGCGCCCGGACTCGTCTCGAGCCTGTCCGCGGCGGGTCCGAGGTGGGCGCGCAGCCGGGAGACGTGGGTCTGGATCGCCTGGCGCGCGGACTCCGGCGGCTCGGTCGGCCACAGGGCGTCGACCAGGAGGTCGGCCGTGATCGCGCGTCCCTCGGCCAGGGCGAGCAGGGCGAGGACTGCTCGGCGCCGGGGCCCTGGCACGTCCACCACGACGCCGTCCACCTGCACCTGGAGGGGGCCGAGCACGTCCACCCGCAACGGCACCGACGGGACCGTCGCGCTCATGGACGCCAGTATGCCCGGCCTGTCAGCGCGGAGACAGGCCGTGACAGCGCGGTGACAGCGGCTCCCGCGAGCCTCGTCCCATCCCGGCGACCGGCCGGGCACAGACGAAGGAGAAGGACAGATGGACCACGACAAGGTGCGGGCTTTCCTCGGCCAGGTCATCACGGACATGGGGGCGACGGGCTCCGCGGGCGCGGTCGTGATCGGCCACCGGCTCGGGCTGTACGGCGCGCTGGCCGACGGCCCCGCGACGGCCGAGGGGTTCGCCGAGCGGACCGGGTACGACCAGCGCTACCTGACCGAGTGGCTGCGCAACCAGGCGGCCGGCGGCTACGTCACGTACGACCCGGCAACCGCGCAGTTCTCGCTCACCGAGGAGCAGGCGTACTGCCTCGCAGACCCCGACGGCCCGAACGTGTCGGCTGCGTTCGTCGCCGGGGTCGGGTACCTGCGCGCCGAGCCGCAGCTCACCGAGGCGTTCCGCACGGGCGCCGGTGTCGGCTGGCACGAGCACCACGAGGACGTGTTCGTCGGCTGCGACGCGTTCTACCGCCCCGGCTACGTGGCCGAGCTGATCCCGACGTGGATCCCGGCGCTCGAGGGCGTCGAGCAGAAGCTGGTCGACGGCGGACGCGTCGCCGACATCGGCTGCGGGCTCGGCTCGACGTCGGTGCTCATGGCGCAGGCGTTCCCGCGGACCCGGGTGCTCGGGTCCGACTACCACCGGGAGTCCGTCGAGCTCGCGCGCAAGAAGGCGGCCGAGGCCGGGGTGACCGGTCGCGTCGGCTTCGAGGTGGCGACCGCGCAGGACTTCAGCGGCTCCGGGTAYGACCTCGTGACGACGTTCGACGCCCTGCACGACATGGGCGACCCCGTCGCCGCCGCCCGGCGGGTGCGGTCCGCGCTCGCGGAGGACGGCACGTGGCTGGTGGTGGAGCCCGCCGCGTCCGACGCGCTGGAGGAGAACCTCCACCCGGTCGGTCGGCTGTACTACGCCGGGTCGCTGTTCCTGTGCGTGCCGAACAGCCTCTCGCAGCCCGGTGGCTACGCGCTGGGTGCGCAGGCGGGGGAGACCGCGATCCGGGAGATCGCCGCGGCGGCGGGGTTCACCCGCTTCCGTCGGGCCGCGACGAGCGCGCTGAACGTCGCGTACGAGATCCGGCCGTGACACCGGGGGGATCGTGGGGCCGTCCTCACTCGAGGAGCGGCACCGCGATCCCCTCGCCCCGGCGCAGCAGGCTCGCGCGCACGACCGCCTGCGTGCCGAAGCGCAGGGCGACGGCGTCCACGGCCTCGTCGAGCCCGCCGTGGTCGGGGTGGTCCAGCGGCAGCGCGAGCTGCACGAACTCGTCGGACGAGAGGCCCGTCAGCGCGACGCCGACCAGCGTGATCCCGCGCTCGCGGATCAGCGGACCGGCGGCGTCCAGGAGGCCGAGGGCCGCGGCCGCGATGTCCTCCGAGGAGTCCGTGCCGGTGGCGAACGAGCGCGAGCGCGTGGCCTTCGTGTAGTCCTCGAAACGCAGCCGGAGCACCACCGTCCGCGCGATCCGGTCCGCCTTGCGCATCCGCCGGCACACCCGGTCGACGAGCCCGAGCAGGGCCGCCCGGACGAACGCGGGATCGTGCGGACCGTGCCCGATCGCGCGCTGCGCCCCGATCGACCCGCGCGACTGGCCCACCACCACGCGCGCCGGGGTCAGACCGTGCACCACCGCGTACAGGTGGGCACCGGCGGCCGGGCCGAGCGTGCCGGTGAGCACCGAGCGCGGGAGCGCGGCGACGTCGCCGGCGGYGAACAGCCCGTACGCGTGCAGCTTCGCGGCGGTCACCGCACCGACGCCCCAGAGCAGCTCGACGGGCAACGGGTGCAGGAAGGAGTCCTCGTCGGCCGGGAGCACCAGCAGCAGCCCGTCCGGCTTGGCCACCCGCGACGCCACCTTGGCCAGGAACGGCGTCCGTGCCACCCCGACGGTGATGGGGAGCCCGACGACGTCGCGGACCTGGGCGCGCAGCCGTGCCCCGATGTCCACCGGTGCGACGTCGATCCGGTGCAGGCCGGCGACGTCGAGGAACGCCTCGTCGATGGAGACGCCCTGGACCATCGGGGTCGTCTGCCGGAAGAGCTCGAACACGGCCTTGCTCGCCTCGACGTACGCGTCGAACCGCGGCCGCACGATGATGAGGTCCGGGCACAGCGCGCGCGCCTGCCGACCGCCCATCGCGGTCTTCACGCCGCGGCGCTTGGCCTCGTACGAGCAGGCCAGAACCACCCCGCCGCCGACCGCGATCGGGCGGTTGCGCAGGCGGGGGTCGTCGCGCTGCTCGACGGACGCGTAGAACGCGTCGAGGTCGGCATGCAGGATCGTGGAGCGCACGAACACATGTTCGAACGTACCTCTGACACTAGGGTGCCGTCATGCACCGGATCATGCTCCGGGAGGTCATCATCGACGCTCCCTCGAAGGACGTCGACGCGGTCACGGCGTTCTGGTCGGGCGCCCTCGCCGCGACGCCCCACCCGGTCCCGGACGAGCCCTTCGTCGGGCTCCGGGACGCCGCCTCGCTGCCGCACGTGGCGACCCAGGACATCGGGGACGACCCGACGCCGCGCTACCACCTCGACATCGAGACGGACGACCTCGAGGCCGAGATCGCGCGGTTGGAGGGGCTCGGCGCCACCCTGCGCACGCGCTACGACGACTACGCCGTCATGGCGGACCCGGTCGGCCTGGTGTTCTGCCTGCTGCCGCCGGTCTCCGAGGAGTTCGAGACGCGCTCGAAGACCGTGTGACGCGACGGGTCAGTCGTAGAACGGGGGGAGGAGGTCCGAGGCGTCGTCCGTGCGGTCGACCACGACGGTCCCGCACTCCTTCGTCTGCTCACGTTCTGCTGCCAGTCGCCACCACGGTGCGTTCACGCTCCCGATCGTCCACCTGCCGGTGTCTCGACAGGTGGGACGAAGGGCCCCCCGTCACTCCCAGACGTACGCCGGCCGCAGCTCCGCGACGCTCCCGGGCCCGGCGAACTGCGCGGCGACCTCCTCCGCGCGCTCGCGGGACGCGCAGTCGACGAGGAAGAACCCCGCCAGGTGCTCCTGCGTCTCCGCGTAGGGCCCCTCGCTCGCCAGCGAGCTACCGCTGCGCCAGCGGTAGACCGTGGCGGACCCGGGGTCGGCCAGGGCCTCCGCGGTGACCAGCTCGGCGCTGGCGGAGAGCTCGCCGAGCAGGGAGTCGAACTGCCGGTCGGCCGCCTCGTGCTCGGCGACGGGCAGCGCGCGGCCCTCGTCGGTGAACCGGGACGTCGGGTGCGCCCACGGCTTGGGGTTCGAGTGGATGAGGATGAGGTACTTCACGGGGTGCCTCCTGGGGTTGCGGGGTGCTGTCGGGGGGTTGACGCGCGGGGCCTCACGTTCTCGACACGTCCTCGTCGAGTCCGTCGTGCAGATCGCCGCACTCGACCTCGACGACGCCGTGCCGCACCAGGTAGCCGCGGGCGCCGCGATCGCCGCGCAGGGTGGCCGCGAGGGGCAGCCAGTGGTCGGCGGCGATGACCACCGGATGTCCGGGCCTGCCCTGGTAGACGGCTTGCCTGAGCTCCCCGTCGGCGGCCAGCAGCCGACGGACCACGTCGACCGGGGTGCCCGGCAGGTCGACCAGGGTCACGACGGCCGCGTCGCCGGTGGCGTGAGCGAGCCCGGTGCGCAGCGACTCCGCGAGGCCGTCCGCCCAGCGTTCGGCGACGACCACGATGACCCGCTCGTCGTCGGGCACGAGTGCCCGCGCCTCGTGTGCCGCCGCGCCGAGGACCACCACGACGTGGTCGCAGCCTCCGTCGAGCAGCAGGTGGGTGGCGTCGGCGAGCCAGGGGACCACCAGGGCCTTGGGGCCGCCACGCCGCGTGCCCGCGCCCGCGGCGAGCACGATCCCGCAGAGGCTTGCGTGGGTGGGAGGCACGTCCCGTACGGTGCCAGTGCGCGAGTGCGGAGCGCTACCGGAGGGCGGCTTGGATGATCGACGACGGACCTGACACCCGCGAGCGGCTCGCCACCGCGCTGCACGTCGCCCGGTGGGTCGACGAGGTCGCGTCGGGCTGCCCGTACCCCTCGGTCGACGCGCTCGTCGGGGTCGGTGACCTCGCGGCTCGCTCGTTGAGCCCGGCCGAGGTCGACGAGGCGCTCGGCGCCCACCCCCGCATCGGGGAGAGGTCGACCGGGCTCTCCGCAACCGAGCAGGCCGCGTCCACCACCGACGACCCCGCACTCGTCGCCGCGATGGCCGACGGCAACCGTGCCTACGAGGAGCGGTTCGGTCGCATCTTCCTGATCCGCGCCGCCGGTCGCAGCCGGCCCGAGATCCTGGCCGAGCTCCACCGACGGCTCCAGCTCACCGACGGCGCCGAGTCCGCCGAGGTCGCCGACCAGCTCCGCCAGATCGCGCTCCTGCGCCTGCGCACCCTGTTCGCGTCATGAGCCAGCTGACGACGCACGTCCTGGACACTGCGCTCGGGCGGCCCGCGGCGGGGGTGCCGGTCCGTCTCTCGGCGTTCGACGCCGGGCAGTGGACGGACCTGGCCTCGGGGGTCACCGACGACGACGGGCGCGCCCGATCCCTGGGGCCTGATCACGTCGCGCCCGGGCGGTACCGGTTCACGTTCGACACCGCTGCGTACTTCGCGGCGACCGGGCAGGTGGGGTTCCACCCGGAGGTGGTGGTGGTGTTCGACGTGGTGGATGGCGGGCATTATCACGTGCCGCTGCTGTTGAGCCCGTTCGCGTACTCGACGTACCGGGGGAGCTAGGGCGGGCAGCCGAGCGGCCCGAGGTCAGTACTCGATGCGCGCGCCGCGGGCCAGCCAGGCGTCCATGGGCTCGGACGCGTTGGGAACCCGGTGGTTGTCGACGGGCATCGGCCAGGTGTCGCGGTGGCTGGCGAACAGCTCGTAGAAGGCCCGGTCATCGAATCCTGCACGCGCGGCGTCGGTCCTGTCGGCGGCGAAGACGACCCGGTCGACCCGGGCCCAGAGGCAGGCGGCGATGCACAGGGGGCACGGCTCGCACGAGGAGTAGACCGTGGCGCCCGCGAGTGAGAAGTTCTCGATCGCTCGGCACGCCGCACGGATCGCCTGGACCTCGGCGTGCGCGGTGGGGTCGTTGTCGCGTGTGACGCGGTTCTGGCCGACCGCGATCACCTCGCCGTCGCGCACGACGACCGCGCCGAACGGACCGCCGCCGTCGGCCACGTTGGCGGTCGCGAGGGCGACCGCCTGGGACAGCCAGCTCTCGTCGTCGGGGCTCATGCGCCACCTCCCAGGGTCGCGGTGGGACGGTTGGTGCGCGTCACGGTGCGCCCACCGAACGGATCCATGCATCGCCCGCATCGGGGGCGCCCTCGCGCACGACCACCGCCTCGATCAGGCCGTACGGCCGGTCGGCGGCGAAGAAGACCTCGCCCGGGTTCGGGAGCCCGAACGGGCTCAGGTCGGCCAGGAAGTGGTGCTTGTTGGGTGCGGCGATGCGGACCTCCACCACCTGGGCGACGGTGTGGAGCACCGCCTCGCCCATCTGCCAGAGGGTCTGCTGCAGGGCGAGCGAGTGCTCCGACGCGAACGTCGAGAGGATCACGGAACGGACGGCGGCGTAGGTCGCGTCGAAGTCGAGGTCGGTGCTCGCGTAGCGCCACTGCACGGTCAGCGACGTGGCCAGCACGCGGTCGTCGGCGTCGACGAGCGTCGTGAACTCGTCGCGCAGGAACCCCCGGAACTCCGACGCCGTCGACTTCAGCACCGTGAGGTCGCGCAGGCCGGCGATGACGGTCGCGCCGGCGTCGTCGGTGGTGACGGACGCCGTCCGCACCTCCTGCCCGCTGCGGACCCACGTGTGGTCGTGCTCGGCGCCGTCCACCACGGCGCGCACCCAGGCGTACTCCTCGACGTCCACCCGAGCACCGGAGACGGGAGCGACGTGGTCGACGAAGTGCCGCGCGAGCAGCGTCGCGAACTGCTCCGGCGAGTCGATCCCGTGCGTCTTGGCGAAGACGAACGACATGTTCTTCTGCGTGTCCGTGGGCAGCACCGCCGACTGGTCGCCGTCGAGGTAGGCGGCCGCGAAGTCGCCGCGCAGGGCCGTCGAGACGTTCAGGTCGCGGATCTCGTGGCGCGGCGAGTCGCGCTCGATCCGCACCACGCGCGTCTCGGCCTTGCCGTACTGGTGGGCGTGTAGTCGGGCGGTCATTGCCGCAGTGTGCCTGGGTGATGTGACACGCGCGTTTCCTCCTCCCGGGACGCCGGTGAGGACGAGGTGCCCCGCGCAGTCGACGGTACTCGCGGCCGTTCGACGGCGGTCTAGGACGTGTCTCCCAACTCGTCCAGATAGGCACTCCGGCTTGCTCGACGGCTTGGGATGCTTCGATGATGCGCGCTCGACTACCAACCCGTGGAGGTACCACCGCGTGACCGATCCCGCAGACTTCTACACCGGCCTTGTCGTTCAGGCCTACTCGGCACTGAAGGCTCAGACCTTCGATCCCGCCCGGTACGCCGCGTTCGTACGGGCGCACGGCCAGCCAGGTCTGGAAGTTGGGTGCGGCGCCGGTCAGCCACTGCTCGACCTGGTCAACGAGGGGCTCGAYGTCGACGGCGTCGACTCCTCGCGGGACATGATCGACCAAGCGCGGGCGGCGGCCCGGCAGCAGGGACTGGACGTCAGGCTCTCCGTGGCGCGGATGGAAGAGATGGACCTCGACCGGCAGTACCGGTCGATATACCTGGCCGGCCCGACCTTCCAGCTGCTCCCCGATGACAAGGTGGCGCTGCGCGCGCTCCAGGTCTTCGGTCGCCACCTTGCGCCGGACGGCACGGTCATGGTTCCCCTGTGGGTTGCAGGGCCCACGCCCGTCGAACAGCTCGGGACAGCCCGCGAAGCCTTCGACGACACCGGCGCCGTCCTTCGCTACACACCGGTGTCCGAGGACTACGACCTGCCAACTCGTACCCGACGGACCGCAGTGACCTACGAGCGGATCCCCACCACCGGTCCGCCGGAGCGAGTCGACCGTGAATGGGTGATCCACTGGCAGACCAGGCGCACCATCACCGAGCTCGCGTCGGAGGCTGGCTTAACCGTTCGGAATATCGAGCCACCGAGGGCCTTTGCCGAAGGCGAGCCCGGTGAGGAGTTCACCGCCTTCCTGGCGCACGCATAGCAGCGGCCAGACCGGACGTGGTCGAGCCGAACGGGTCACCGGCGGCGGGTCGAGGCCGCGAGCCCCCGTGACTTCGGCCTCGAGCTCGCTGCTGCTGTCGTGGTGTCTCGTCGCGCAGCGCTCAGTGATGCCCAGTGGGAGCAGATCGCGCCTCTACTCCCGTCCATTGACGGCCGGCAGGGCCGCCCGTTCGTGATCACCGTCAGCTCCTAGAGGGGATCGTCTACCGGTATCGAACCGGGGTCGCGTGGCGCGATCTGCCGGCTGAGTTCGGGCCATGGCAAACGGTCTGGAAGCGTCACCGGCGGTTCAGCATCGATGGGACCTGGGACTCAGTCTTGACCCGGCTGCTTGCGCAGGCCGATGCAGCCGGTCAGATCGACTGGTCGGTGAGCATCGACTCCACGATCAACCGCACCCATCAACACGCCGCGACCCTGCCCCGCACCACGGGGGCCCAGGCGAATCACATGAATCAGAGACTCGAGCCGCCTGACCATGCGATCGGCCGCTCCCGGGCCGGGCTATCCACCAAGGTCCACCACGCCGTCGACGGCATGGGCCGCCCGCTGGTGGTGCTCGTCGGGCCGGGGCAGGGCGACGACGCTCCGATGTGCCTGCCGGTCTTGAACGCGATCCGGGTCCCGCGCCTGGGGCCGGGCCGACCGCGGACCCGCCCCGACTCGGTGCTCGCAGACAAGGCCTACTCCTCACGGGCGAGCCGCGCCGAAGTCCGCCGTCGCGGAATCATCGCGGTGATCCCAGAGCCCTGCGACCAGCAGGGAAATCGCAAGCCCCGCGGCTCACGCGGCGGCCGGCCGGTCACCTACGACGCCCTCGCCTACCGCGGCCGCAACGTCGTCGAACGGTCGTTCAACGCCCTGAAGCACTKGCGCGGTCTGGCGACCCGCTACGACAAACTCGCCACCGTCTACCGCGGCGGCGCAGTCATTGCGGCCATCCTTGCCTGGCTGCGCGCACCTTTCGGAGACACGTCCTAGGCTCGTCGCACCCTGCGAGCGCACCCGCGAGCGCCCTGAGTCCGGGAGGTGACGGCCGTGCTCGAGATCGCAGACCGCCTGCTGGCCACGCTGAGTGCCGGCCACCGGGTCGCGGTCGCCACGGTCGTGTCGATGACGGGCAGCGCCCCGACGGTCGTCGGGACATCGATGGCGGTGGACGACACGGGCGCGGCCGTGGGGAGCGTCGCCGGCGGGTGCGTCGAGGGCGCGCTGTACGAGCTCTGTACCTCCGTGCTCGATGGTGGCGCGCCCGGGCTCCAGGAGTTCGGCGTGACCGACGAGGACGCGTTCGCCGTCGGTCTGACCTGCGGCGGGGTGCTCCGCGTGCACGCCCGCCTGGTCGGTCCCGAGGACGTGCCGCTGCTGGCTGCGGCGGCGCGCGGGGACGACGCCGTCATGGCGACCGCCCTCGACGGGCCGCTGCCCGATCGGCTGCCGCACGTCGAGCGGTCGGGCCTCGTGCGGGTCATGGGTCCCGACGGCGGCGTCGAGGTGTTCGTCGAGGTCGCGTCGGCCCCGCCGCGGATGGTCGTCTACGGAGCGCTCGAGTTCTCCGCCGCGCTCGCCGTCGTGGCCCGGGCCGCGGGCTACCGCGTGACGGTGTGCGACGCCCGCGCGGTGCTGGCCACCCCGCGGCGCCACCCGGCTGCCGACGAGGTGATCGTCGACTGGCCCGTCCGGCACCTCGCGCAGCAGAGTCTCGGCGGTCGCGACGTGGTCTGCGTGATGGCGCACGACGACCGGTTCGACGCCGACCTGGTGCTCGCCGCGCTGCGGTCCGGCGCCGGCTACGTGGGCGCGATGGGGTCGCGGCGGACGCAGG
>NZ_JBFUHU010000129.1:0-9608 GCF_056402235.1 Cellulomonas sp. P4_B5_2 | reverse complement strand
GGCTGGTGGAGCGCCGGTACTGGAGGTTGGCCAGCGGGACGAACACGATGATGAAGATCGCCGACCAGATCAGCGTGTAGACGACCGGGTTCTGCAGGGGCCAGGCGTCCGGCGTCGGCACCCCCTCCGGGATGTTGCCGAACAGCTCGCGGGACGCCTGGGTGACGGCCGACACCGGGTTCCACTCGGCGAACGTCTGCAGCGGTGCGGGCAGCGTCTCGAGCGGCACGAACGTGTTGGCGACGAACGTCAGCGGGAAGATCACGATGAACGTCGCGTTGTTGAACACCTCGACGCTCGGGACGAGCATCCCCAGCCACGCCATGATCCACGAGATCGAGTACGAGAAGATCAGCAGCAGCAGGAAGCCGAGCGCCGCCTCGCCGAAAGAGCTGTGGATGCCCCAGCCCACCAGCAGGCCGGTCAGCGACATGACGATGAGCACCAGGATGTTGTTGGCCACGTCCGAGATGGTGCGGCCGGTCAGCACGGCTGACGGCGCCATGGGCAGCGACCGGAACCGGTCGATGATCCCCTTCTTGATGTCCTCCGCCAGACCGGCGCCCGTGATGGTGGCGCCGAAGATGACCGTCTGGGCGAAGATCCCGGCCATGAGGAACTCGCGGTAGGCGTCGGCGTCGGCGCCGCCGGGCACGTCGATCGCACCGCCGAACACGTAGGCGAAGAGCAGGACGAACATGATCGGGGAGAGCGTGGTGAAGACCAGCAGGTCGGGGACGCGCTTGATCTTGATGATGTTGCGCTTGGCGACGACGTAGCTGTCCGAGAACACGGTGGGCGCGGCCATCAGGCACCTCCGGTGGAGGACTCGTGGGCGGCGGCCGCGTGACGGCCCGGTCCGGTGGGTGCGGCAGGCGGTGGCGGCGGTGACTCCTCGGGGCCGGCGTCCTCGTCCTCGCTCGCGTGCCCGGTGAGCGACAGGAACACGTCGTCCAGCGTGGGCCGGCGCAGCCCGACGTCGTCGATACCGATCTGCGCGTCGTCGAGGACGCGCAGCGCCTCGGTGAGCACCTGCGCTCCACCGCTGATCGGCATCAGCAGGGTGCGGCGGCCCTCGTCCAACGCCGCCTTGCCCACCCCGAGGGGCTCGAGCAGGTCGCGGGCTCTCAACAGCGTCACCGGGTCGCGGACCGTGAGCTCGAGCCGCTCGCCGCCGACCTGCATCTTGAGCTGGTCGGCCGTGCCCTGCGCGATGATCCGTCCGTGGTCGATGACCACGATGTCGTCGGCCAGGAGATCGGCCTCCTCGAGGTACTGCGTGGTGAGCAGCAACGTCGTGCCGCCGGCGACGAGGTTCTGGATCACCTCCCACATCTCTGTGCGTCCGCGCGGGTCCAGCCCGGTGGTCGGCTCGTCGAGGAAGATGATCGGCGGGTCCGCCACGAGCGCGCCGGCCAGGTCGAGGCGCCGCCGCATGCCCCCGGAGTAGGTCTTGGACGGGCGGTCCGCGGCGTCCTCGAGCCGGAACGACGCGAGCAGCTCCCGTGCCCGCGCCCGGGAGCGCTTGGCCCCCAGGTGGTACAGCCGGCCGATCATGTCGAGGTTCTCGAAGCCGGTGAGGTACTCGTCGACGGCGGCGTACTGGCCGGACAGGCCGATGCGGCGTCGGACGTCCCGCGGCTTGGTCAGGACGTCCACCCCGGCCACGGTCGCGGACCCGGCGTCGGGCTGCAGGAGCGTGGTGAGGATGCGGACGATGGTCGTCTTTCCCGCCCCGTTGGGGCCGAGGAGCCCCAGCACGGAGCCGGTGGGCACCGCCAGGTCGACCCCGTCGAGGGCCGTGACGGTCTTGTAGCGCTTGACGAGTCCCTGAGCGGTGATCGCGTCTGCCATGGTTCGAGGCTAGGAGAGACCACCGACACGACAACAGCAGATACCAGGACGAACCTGGTCAGGCGTCGCGCGTGCGCAGGCTCCCGACGAAGAACGTCACCGCGGTCGCGAGCAGCGCCGCGCCGAGCATGTGCAGGTTGACCAGCGCGATCGGCAGGCCGGTGAACAGCTGGACGTACCCGATGGCGCCTTGGCCGAGGGTCACGGCGAGGAGCACCAGCCCGGTGGTCCAGGGGCGCCCGGTGACCCCGCGGCGGCGCAGGAGCACCAGCACGACGACGAGCACGGCGACGAACGCCCAGACCGAGGCCGCGTGCAGCTTCGACATGGTCCAGGGGTCGACGTCGAACCGGTAGCCGACCTCGTCGTCGCCCGAGTGCGGCCCGGCGCCGGTGACGACCACGCCCAGGACGAGCACCGCGGCGGTGAGCGCGACGAGCACCCGGACGACGATCGTCGTCGTGCGGTCCACCAGCGGGACCGCCGGGCCGTCGCCCTCGCGGGTGCGGACGACCAGCCACGCCGAGAACGCGACGAGGGCCATCGAGATGAGCAGGTGGCTGCCGACGATCGCGGGGTGCAGGTCCACCAGCACGGTGATCCCGCCGATGACCGCCTGGATCAGCACGCCGACCACGGGGACCAGGCCGAGTCGTCGGAAGGACCACGGGCGGCGCCGGTCGAGGACCACCAGCACGGCCACGACAGCGGCGACGGCCACGAGCAGCACGCTCACGGTCCGGTTGCCGAACTCGACGTACGGGTGGAACGACGTCGCGCTGTGCAGCTGAGGGGTGAACTGGCCGGGCTCGCACTGGGGCCACGTGGAGCACCCGAGGCCGGAGGCCGTGAGCCGCACCGCGCCGCCGGTGACGATGATGACGATCTGCCCGACGAGGTTGGCGACCACGGCGGTCCAGGTCCACCGGTCGCGGAACCGGTCCAGGGTCGACGGGCGGGTGTCGAGGGCAGGGGACGAGCTCACGACGACCAGCCTACGGTCCGGCCACCGCGCGCCGGACCGGCCCGCGGGCGAGGCTCGTCACAGCGCTCAGTGCCAGCGGAACAGCCGGCTCGCGCCCCAGCCCAGGGCGGCGGTCCAGCCGACGAGGACCACGACCGACCAGGGGGGCAGGACGCCGTGCATCAGCGTCTCGCGCATGGCCTCGCCGAGCGCGCCCGAGGGGAGCAGCAGGGCGACGTGGGCCATCGGGCCGGGCAGCTGGCTCGCGGGGATGACGACCCCGCCGGCGACCGCGAGGACGAGCAGCAGCAGGTTGGCGAGGGCGAGGACCGCCTCGGCGCGCAGCGTCCCGGCGACGAGCAGCGCGAGCGCGGTGAAGGCAGCGGTGCCCAGGACGATCGCCACGACGGCCAGGGCGATGCCCGCGGGGTCGGGGCGCCAGCCGAGCAGGAGGGCGACCGCGCCGATCACGACGACCTGCACGAGCTCGACCACGAGGACGCCCAGCACCTTGCCCGCGAGCAGCCCGCCGCGACCGAGGGGTGTGGTGGACAGCAGACGGAGCACCCCGTTGCGGCGGTCGAACGAGGACGCGATGGCCTGCGAGGTGAACGACGAGGTCATCACCGCGAGGGCCAGKATGCCGGGCGTGAGGAAGTCGATCCGGCTGGCGCCGCCGGTGTCCAGCTCGATCGCGGTGACCCTCGACAGACCGACGAGCACCAGGACCGGGACGATGATCGTGACGAGCAGCTGCTCGCCGTTGCGCAGGATGGCGCGCGCCTCGAACGCGGTCTGCGCCAGGACGCGCTGGGACGCGGGGGCCGCGGCGCTCATCGCAGCGTCCGTCCGGTCAGATCGAGGAACACGTCCTCGAGGGTGCGCCGTCCGACGGTCAACCGGGTGGCCAGCGCCCCCTGCGCGGCCAGCCAGGCCGTCACCGCCGCAACCGCGTCGGGGTCGACGGCACCGGTGACCGTGTAGGAACCGTCGCGCGGCTCGGTGACGTCGAAGCCCGTGCCCAGCGCGTCGTGCAGGGCGAGCCCGGGCGTGGTCTCGAGCCGCAGGGTGCGGTCGTCGGCGGACGAGACGAGTGAGGACACCGAGCCCTCGGCGATCACGCGTCCGTGGTCGACCACGACGACGTGGTCGGCGAGGTCCTCGGCCTCGTCCATGAGGTGCGTGGTGAGGACCACGGCGACGCCCTCGTCACGCAGCTCGCGCACGAGGTCCCAGACGGCGTGCCGGGTCTGCGGGTCCATGCCGGCGCTGGGCTCGTCGAGGAAGACGACCTCGGGCCGGCCGACGATCGCGGCGGCGAGCGCGAGGCGCTGGCGCTGGCCCCCGGAGAGTCGTCGGACCGTGGTGCCCGCGAAGGCTCCGAGCCCGAGCCGCTCCGACAGCTCGCCCAGGTCCCGCGGATCGGCGTACATCCGCGCGACGTGCGCGAGCATCTCGTGCGCCTTCACGCCGGTCGGCAGCCCACCGTCCTGGAGCATGACGCCCACCCGGGGCCGCAGGTCGCGAGCGTGGGCGAGCGGATCCTGGCCCAGCACGCGTACCGAGCCGCCGTCGGGCTCCCGGAGGCCCTCGCAGCACTCGATCGTCGTGGTCTTGCCCGCACCGTTGGGCCCGAGGACGGCGGTCACCTGACCGCGGTGGGCGACGAGGTCGAGCCCGTCGACGACGGCACGGCCGCCGTAGCGCTTGACGAGCCCGGAGATCTCGAGCGCGGGGGAGTCGGGCACGAGAGGGAAGTCTAGGGCGCTCGCGGACGTCACCTGATGTGAGGGACGCGACCCCGAGCGAAGGCTCACCTTGCTTGCGGGGATGGATATTGACAACAAGGATGTTGCCAATATCGCAGCCCCTGTCGTACGTCCCGTGCGCGGCTGCTGTGCCCGACGAGATCCGACGGAGGTGAGCATGAACGCGACGCTGCCCGCGGTCGACCACCTCCTGCCCGACGCGACCGGCCCGGACCCGGACGCCGGCACCCGCCAGCGCGTGCTGCAGATCATCGCGGCCGCCGGCCCGGTGTCGGCCGCCGAGCTCGCCGCGCAGCTGGACCTCGCTCCGGCCGGAATCCGTCGCCACCTGGGCGTGCTCGAGTCCACCGACCAGATCGCCGTGCACGACGCCGCCAACGGCCCGAAGGGTCGCGGCCGTCCCGCACGCCGCTACGTGGTGACCAACCGCGGCCAGGCCGCGCTGTCGCACCGGTACTCCGAGCTGGYCAGCCAGGCGCTGCGCTTCCTCGCCGAGACCGCCGGGACCCAGGCCGTCCAGGGCTTCGCGGAGCAGCGGGTGCGCGAGCTCGAGGAGCGGCACGCCGGGGCCGTCGCCGCCGCCGGACCGGACGTCGCGGCGCGCGTGCGTGCGCTCGCCGACGGTCTGGCCGCCGACGGCTACGCGGCGACGGCGCGGCCCGCCCCCGGTGGAGCCGCCATGCAGCTGTGCCAGGGCCACTGCCCCGTGCAGGACGTCGCCCACGAGTTCCCCCAGCTCTGCGAGGCCGAGGCGCGGGCGTTCTCCCGCCTGCTCGGCGTGCACGTGCAGCGCCTCTCGACGCTGGCCGGCGGTGGCCACGTCTGCACCACGAACATCCCGATCTCGAACGCCACCCACACGAACGCCTCTGCCCACCCCGTGCTCTCCGTGGAAGGACATCAAGCATGAGTGCACAGACCGACAGCACTGCGGCCAACGCGCCGCAGATGACCCAGGACGAGGCCATCGCCTCCATCGGGAACTACAACTACGGCTGGCACGACGCCGACACGGCCGGCGCGACCGCGACCCGCGGCCTGTCCGAGGCCAAGGTCCGGGAGATCTCTGCGCTCAAGAACGAGCCCGAGTGGATGCTCAAGACGCGCCTGAAGTCGCTGCGCCTGTTCGACAAGAAGCCCATGCCCTGGTGGGGCTCGGACCTGTCGGGCATCGACTTCGACAACATCAAGTACTTCGTGCGCTCCACGGAGAAGCAGGCCACCAGCTGGGAGGACCTGCCGGACGACATCAAGAACACCTACGACCGCCTGGGCATCCCGGAGGCCGAGAAGCAGCGCCTCGTCGCCGGCGTCGCCGCGCAGTACGAGTCCGAGGTCGTCTACCACCAGATCCAGGAGTCGCTCGAGGAGCAGGGCGTCATCTTCCTCGACACCGACACCGCGCTGCGCGAGCACCCGGAGATCTTCGAGCAGTACTTCGGCTCGGTCATCCCGCCCGGGGACAACAAGTTCGCCTCGCTCAACACCGCCGTCTGGTCGGGCGGCTCSTTCRTCTACGTGCCGCCGGGCGTGCACGTCGACATCCCGCTGCAGGCCTACTTCCGGATCAACACCGAGAACATGGGCCAGTTCGAGCGGACGCTGATCATCGCGGACGAGGGCTCGTACGTGCACTACGTCGAGGGCTGCACCGCGCCGGTGTACTCGAGCGACTCGCTGCACTCCGCGGTCGTCGAGATCATCGTCAAGAAGAACGCGCGCGTCCGGTACACGACCATCCAGAACTGGTCGAACAACGTGTACAACCTCGTGACCAAGCGGGCGACCGCCGCCGAGGGCGCCACCATGGAGTGGGTCGATGGCAACATCGGCTCCAAGGTGACCATGAAGTACCCGGCCATCTACCTGCTGGGCGAGCACGCGCGCGGCGAGACGCTGTCCATCGCGTTCGCCGGTGCCGGCCAGCACCAGGACGCCGGCGCCAAGATGGTGCACGCCGCGCCGCACACCTCCAGCTCGATCGTCTCCAAGTCGGTCGCGCGCGGCGGTGGCCGCACGTCCTACCGCGGACTGGTCCAGGTGCTCGAGGGCGCCCACCACTCGGCCTCGAACGTGCTCTGCGACGCCCTGCTGGTCGACCAGATCTCCCGCTCGGACACGTACCCCTACGTGGACGTCCGTGAGGACGACGTGTCGATGGGCCACGAGGCGACCGTGTCGCGCGTGAGCGAGGACCAGCTGTTCTACCTGATGTCCCGAGGCATGCCCGAGACCGAGGCCATGGCCATGATCGTGCGCGGGTTCGTCGAGCCCATCGCCCGTGAGCTGCCCATGGAGTACGCCCTCGAGCTGAACCGCCTCATCGAGCTGCAGATGGAAGGGGCCGTCGGCTGATGACGACCGCAACAGACTCCCTGTCGACGGACCACTCCAAGGCCACTGCCGACGGGAGCCACTCGCACGGGGTCGGGCCGCTGCCCGAAGCCTCCCGTGCGTCTCGCCCGACGTCGTTCGACGTGGCCGACTTCCCGGTGCCCAACGGGCGCGAGGAGGAGTGGCGCTTCGCCCCCGTCGGTCGGCTCGCCCCGCTGTTCGCCGCCGACACGGACGGTGTGCTGAGCGGCCACGGCGTGCTCACCACGGTCGTCGAGGCGCCCGAGGTGCAGGTCGAGATCGTGGAGCGCGACGACGCCCGCCTCGGCAAGGCCGGTGAGCCCGGCGACCGCACGGCGGCCGTCGCGTGGGCGTCGTTCCCGCGCGCCACGATCGTCACGATCCCGCGCGAGGCCGTCGCCTCGGAGGTGACCTCGATCCGCATCGAGGGCGTCGAGGGTGCCGGCACGCACGAGGCGTCGCTCGAGCCGAGCGCGACGCACCTCCTGGTGCACGCCGAGCCGCTGTCGCAGGCCGTCGTCGTCATCGACCACGTCGGCCACGCGGCGCTGACGGAGACCGTCGAGATCGTCGCCGACGAGGGCGCGCACCTGACCGTCGTCACGGTTCACGACTGGGCCGAGGGTTCGATCCACGCCTCCTCCCACCGCCTGCGCATCGGCCGCGACGCCACCGTCAAGCACATCGCGGTGACGCTCGGCGGCGACGTCGTGCGGATCACCCCCGACGCCGAGTTCGTCGGCGAGGGCGCGAACGTGAAGATGGTCGGCCTCTACTTCGCCGACGCCGGCCAGCACCAGGAGCAGCGCCTCTTCGTCGACCACGCGGTGCCCAACTGCATCTCGCGCGTCACGTACAAGGGCGCGCTGCAGGGCGAGGGCGCGCACACGGTGTGGGTCGGTGACGTGCTCATCCGCGCGGCGGCCGAGGGCACCGACACGTACGAGCTCAACCGCAACCTGGTCCTGTCCGACGGTGCGCGCGCCGACTCGGTGCCCAACCTCGAGATCGAGACCGGTCTCATCGAGGGTGCCGGCCACGCGAGCGCGACCGGCCGGTTCGACGACGAGCAGCTCTTCTACCTGCGGGCCCGCGGCATCCCGGAGACCGATGCGCGTCGGCTCGTGGTGCGCGGCTTCTTCGCCGAGCTCATCCACGAGATCGGGGTCCCGTCGATCGAGGAGCGTCTCATCGAGGCGATCGAGCGCGAGCTCGAGAAGTCGATGAGCGTGCTCGACGCCCTGTCCGAGGGCGGCCACGTCGAGGGTTCCGAGGTGTCCCTCACGACGGAGCGTGCATGAGCGCCCAGCTGGCCTGCTACGACGAGGACGTGCCCGTCGAGGGCACCCTCCGCGTGGAGCTCGAGGCTGAGCACGGCACGGTCGAGGTCGCGCTGGTGCGTGACTCCGCCGGCGAGCTCCACGCCATCAGCGACATCTGCTCGCACGGCGCCGTCTCGCTGTCGGACGGGGAGGTGGAGGGCTGCACGATCGAGTGCTGGCTCCACGGCTCCCGCTTCGACCTGCGCACCGGCAAGCCCACCGGCCCGCCCGCCGTCCAGCCCGTCCCCGTCTACCCCGTGACCGTCGACGGCCAGCGCGTGCTGGTCGACGTCGACGCCCCGCTCTGAAGAAGCCCGGAAGGAACAGCATGTCCACCCTGGAGATCCGCGACCTGCACGTCAGCGTCGAGACGAAGGAGGGCGCCAAGCAGATCCTGCGCGGTGTCGACCTGACCGTCGCGAGCGGCGAGACCCACGCCATCATGGGCCCGAACGGCTCCGGCAAGTCGACGCTGGCCTACTCGCTGGCCGGCCACCCGAAGTACCACGTCACCAGCGGCACCGTGACGCTGGACGGCGAGGACGTCCTCGCGCTGTCCGTCGACGCCCGCGCCCGCGCCGGCCTGTTCCTGGCCATGCAGTACCCGGTCGAGGTCCCCGGGGTCAGCGTGTCCAACTTCCTGCGCACCGCCAAGACCGCGATCGACGGCCAGGCGCCGCCGCTGCGCACCTGGGTCAAGGACGTCCGCAAGGCCATGGACGACCTGCGCATGGACCCGGCGTTCGCCGAGCGGTCCGTCAACGAGGGCTTCTCGGGCGGCGAGAAGAAGCGCCACGAGATCCTGCAGATGGAGCTCCTCAAGCCGAAGTTCGCGATCCTCGACGAGACCGACTCGGGCCTCGACGTCGACGCGCTGCGCGTCGTGTCCGAGGGCGTGAACCGCGTCAAGGAGAACCCGGACGTCGGAGTCCTGCTGATCACGCACTACACGCGGATCCTGCGCTACATCACGCCGGACTTCGTGCACGTGTTCGTGGACGGCAAGGTCGCCGAGGAGGGTGGGCCCGAGCTGGCCGACCGCCTCGAGAACGAGGGCTACGACCGCTTCCTGTCGAGCGCCACGGTTCTCTGAGGCCCACGGTGACCARCACCCTCGACAGCGCGGCGCGGACGCTCGACGCGTCCGAGCTGGCTGCCGTGCGCGCGGACTTCCCGCTGCTCGCACGCACCCTGCGCGGCGGGCGGCCGCTGGTGTACCTCGACTCGGGGGCCACCTCGCAGAAGCCCGAGGTCGTCCTCGACGCCGAGCAGGACTTCTACACCCAGCGCAACGCGGCCGTGCACCGGGGGGCCCACCAGCTCGCCGAGGAGGCCACCGAGGCG
>NZ_JBFUHU010000128.1:0-9645 GCF_056402235.1 Cellulomonas sp. P4_B5_2 | reverse complement strand
ACCTCGACGCCCGGGCGGAACCGCGTGCCCTCGGCCTCCATCTGCGCCAGCCGGCGGTCGATGTGGATCTTCTCCAGCTTGAAGTCGGGCACGCCGTAGCGCAGCAGACCGCCGATGGCGTCGTCACGCTCGTACACCGCGACGGTGTGGCCCGCCCGCGTCAGCTGCTGCGCGGCGGCCATCCCGGCCGGGCCGGAGCCGACCACAGCGACCGTGTGCCCGGTGAGGCGCTGCGGCACCTGCGGCGTCACGTACCCGCGCTCGAAGGCCTCGTCGATGATCGAGACCTCGATGTTCTTGATGGTCACCGGCGGCTGGTTGATGCCCAGCACACAGCTGGACTCGCACGGCGCCGGGCAGATGCGTCCCGTGAACTCCGGGAAGTTGTTGGTCGCGTGCAGGCGGTCGATCGCGTCCGACCACTGACCGCGCCACACCAGGTCGTTCCACTCCGGGATGAGGTTCCCGAGCGGGCAGCCGTTGTGGCAGAACGGGATGCCGCAGTCCATGCAGCGGCCCGCCTGCTCCTTCAGGTACGGCTGACCGTCCTGGAGGTGCTCGTGCACGTCCTTCCAGTCGCGCAGACGCACCTCGACGGGGCGGTTGGGCGGGAGCTCACGGTCCCGCACCTTCAGGAAGCCGCGGGGGTCAGCCACGGGCCACCTCCAGGATCTGGTCCCACACCCCGGGCGCGGCCGGGTCGAGACCGTCGGCCTCGGCCTGGGCGAGCGCGCGGCGGACGCGGGCGTACTCGGTGGGCAGCAGGCGCGTGAACCGTGCCCGCGTGGACGGGAGGTCCTCGAGGAGCTGGGCGGCCACGGGCGACCCGGTCTCGTCGAGGTGCGCGCGCAGGAGCCGCTCGACGACGCCTGCGTCCTCGTCGTCCAGCGGGTCGAGCGCGAGCTCCTTGGTGCGCCGGGCGTCGGTGTTGACCAGGTCCGGCTCGAGGTCCAGCACGTAGGCCGTGCCGCCGGACATCCCGGCGCCGAAGTTCCGGCCGGTCCGGCCGAGGACGAGCACCGTGCCGCCGGTCATGTACTCGCAGCCGTGGTCGCCCACACCCTCGACGACCAAGGTCGCGCCGGAGTTGCGGACGCCGAAGCGCTCCCCGACCAGCCCGCGCAGGAAGATCTGCCCGGTGGTCGCGCCGTAGCCGATGACGTTCCCGGCCACCACGTTGTGCTCGCTGGACAGGGCGGCGTTGCGGTCCGGGCGCACGACGATCCGACCGCCCGACAGCCCCTTGCCGACGTAGTCGTTGGCGTCGCCGAACAGCCGCAGCGTGATGCCGCGCGGCAGGAACGCGCCGAACGACTGGCCGGCCGAGCCTGTGAGCGTGACGTCGATCGTGTCGTCGGGCAGGCCCTCGCCGCCGAAGCGCTTGGTCACCTCATGCCCGAGCATCGTGCCGACCGTCCGGTTGACGTTGCGCACCGGCAGGTCGATGCGGACCGGCTCGCTGCGCTCGAGGGCGTCCTGCGCGAGCGCGATCAGCCGGTTGTCCAGGGCACGGTCGAGGCCGTGGTCCTGGTCCTTGGTGCGGTGCAGCTCCGAGCCCGCGACGGGGGTCGGGACGGCGAGGACCGGGGCCAGGTCGAGGCCGGACGCCTTCCAGTGGTCGATCGCGGCACGCGTGTCCAGCAGCTCGACGTGGCCGACCGCCTCGAGCAGCGTGCGGAAGCCCAGCTGGGCGAGCAGCGCCCGGACCTCCTGCGCGATGAACTCCATGAACGTGACGACGAACTCCGGCTTGCCGGTGAACCGCGCACGCAGCTCCGGGTTCTGCGTGGCGACGCCCACCGGGCAGGTGTCGAGGTGACAGACGCGCATCATGATGCAGCCCGACACGACCAGCGGCGCCGTGGCGAAGCCGAACTCCTCGGCCCCGAGCAGCGCGCCGATGACGACGTCGCGACCGGTCTTCAGCTGGCCGTCCACCTGGACGACGACGCGGTCGCGCAGGTTGTTCAGCACCAGCGTCTGCTGGGTCTCGGCCAGGCCGATCTCCCACGGCGTGCCGGCGTGCTTGAGCGACGTGAGCGGGCTCGCGCCCGTGCCGCCGTCGTGGCCCGAGATGAGCACCACGTCGGAGTGCGCCTTGGCGACACCCGCGGCGATGGTCCCGACGCCGAACTCGCTGACGAGCTTGGTGTGGATCCGGGCCCGCGGGTTCGCGTTCTTGGCGTCGTGGATCAGCTGCGCCAGGTCCTCGATCGAGTAGATGTCGTGGTGCGGCGGCGGCGAGATGAGCCCGACACCGGGCGTCGAGTGCCGGGTCCGCCCGATCCACGGGTACACCTTGTTGCCGGGCAGCTGACCGCCCTCGCCGGGCTTGGCGCCCTGGGCGAGCTTGATCTGGATGTCGTCGGCGTTGGTCAGGTACTCGCTGGTCACGCCGAACCGCCCCGAGGCGATCTGCTTGATCGCGGAGCGGCGTGCAGGGTCGTGCAGGCGCTCCGGGTCCTCGCCGCCCTCACCTGTGTTCGACTTCCCGCCGATGCTGTTCATGGCGATCGCGAGGGTCTCGTGCGCCTCCATGGAGATCGACCCGTACGACATGGCGCCCGTGTTGAACCGCTTGACGATCTCGCTGACCGGCTCGACCTCGTCCAGCGGCACGGGCTCGCGCACGCCGTCCTTGAAGGCCAGCAGCCCGCGCAGGGTCATCAGGCGCGACGACTGCTCGTCCACCCGGTTGGTGTACTGCTGGAACACGTCGAACTGCCGCGTCCGCGTCGAGTGCTGCAGGCGGAACACCGTCTCGGGGTCGAACAGGTGGTCCTCGCCGTCACGGCGCCACTGGTACTCGCCGCCGACGGCGAGCCGCAGGTGCGCCTGCCGGTTGCCGCTCGCCGGGTAGGCGTCGGCGTGCCGCGCGGCGACCTCGGCCGCGATGACGTCCAGGCCGATGCCCCCGAGGCGGCTGGTGGTCCCGGTGAAGTACTTGTCGACCAGCGGCTGCGACAGCCCGATGGCCTCGAACACCTGCGCACCGCGGTAGGACGCGATGGTCGAGATGCCCATCTTGGACATGACCTTGAGCACGCCCTTGCCGAGCGCCTTGATCAGGTTGGCGACCGCCTTCTCCGGCGCGACCCCGGGCAGGTAGCCGTGACGGGCCAGGTCCTCGACGGTCTCCATCGCCAGGTACGGGTTGACCGCCGCGGCGCCGTAGCCGATGAGCAGGGCCACGTGGTGCACCTCGCGCACGTCACCGGCCTCGACGACGAGCGAGATCTGCGTACGGGTGTGCCGGCGCAGCGTGTGGWGGTGCACGGCGGACAACAGGAGCAGCGACGGGATGGGTGCCAGGTCGGCGTCGGAGTTCCGGTCCGAGAGCACCAGGAAGCTCACGCCG
This sequence comes from Cellulomonas sp. P4_B5_2, assembly GCF_056402235.1. Taxonomy (NCBI): domain Bacteria; kingdom Bacillati; phylum Actinomycetota; class Actinomycetes; order Micrococcales; family Cellulomonadaceae; genus Cellulomonas; species Cellulomonas sp. P4_B5_2. The sequence continues at coordinate 6,287 of NZ_JBFUHU010000128.1, read as the reverse complement.
TCGGCCACCGCGGCGTCGACCTCGGCGAAGATCTCCTCGAGGCGCGCCTCGAGCGCCTCTCCCCCGCCGCTGACCTTGTACAGGCCGCGGATCAAGGTCGCCCGGTAGCCGAGCGCCGGCTCCTTGGCCACGTGCACGATCTTGGCCAGCTGGTCGTTGTCGATCACCGGGAACGGCAGGATCAGCTTGCGGGCGTGCCCGGGGCCGTCCTCCAGCAAGTTGGGCTCGGGGCCGATGGCTCCGCCGATCGCTGTCACCAGTTCCTCGCGGATGGCGTCCAGCGGCGGGTTGGTCACCTGCGCGAACATCTGCGTGAAGTAGTCGAAGAGCATCCGGGGTCGCGTCGACAGCACCGCGACCGGCGTGTCCGACCCCATCGCGCCCAGCGGCTCCGCGCCCGCGGCGGCCATGGGGCTGAGCAGGATCTTCAGCTCCTCCTCGGTGTACCCGAAGGCGCGCTGGCGGCGGCGGACCGAGGCGGCCGAGTGCGCGACGTGCTCGCGCTCGGGCAGCTGCTGCAGGAAGACGGAGTTGTCGCGGACCCACTCGGCGTAGGGACGCTGCGCGGCCAGGGACGACTTGATCTCCTGGTCGTCGATGATCCGGCCCTTGCCGGTGTCCACCAGGAACATGCGACCCGGCTCGAGCCGGCCCTTGGCGACGATCGTCGCGGGGTCGATGTCGAGCACGCCGRCCTCGGASGCSCACACGACSAGSCCGTCCTCGGTCACCCAGTACCGGCCGGGGCGCAGCCCGTTGCGGTCCTGCACCGAGCCGATGAGGGTGCCGTCGGTGAACGTGATCGCCGCCGGACCGTCCCAGGGCTCCATCAGCGTCGAGTGGTACTCGTAGAACGCGCGTCGAGCGGGGTCCATCTGGGCGTGGTTCTCCCACGCCTCCGGGATCATCATCATCACCGCGTGCGGCAACGTCCGGCCGGACAGGTGCAGCAGCTCGAGCACCTCGTCGAAGCTGCCCGAGTCCGAGCCGCCGGGCGTACAGACCGGCAGCAGCGGCGCCAGGTCACCCAGCTCCTCGCTGGCGAGCGTGCCCTCGCGGGCCGCCATCCAGTTGCGGTTGCCGCGGACGGTGTTGATCTCGCCGTTGTGGGCGATCATCCGGAACGGCTGCGCGAGGGGCCACGACGGGAACGTGTTGGTGGAGAAGCGCGAGTGCACCAGGGCGATCTCGGAGGCGTACCGCGGGTCGGACAGGTCCGCGAAGAACGGCTCCAGCTGACCGGTGGTGAGCATGCCCTTGTAGGCGATGGTGCGGGCGGACAGCGACGCGAAGTACAGGCCGTGCTCCCGCTCCGCCCGCTTGCGCAGCCGGTACGCGCGGCGGTCCAGGGCGATCCCCGAGAGCTCGCGCGACGGGTCCGCGACCACCAGCTGGCGGAACACGGGCATGGAGGCGCGCGCGGTCGGACCGACGAGGTCCGCCGTCACCACGACCTCGCGCCACGCGAGCACGTCGAGCTTCTCCTCGGCGGCGATCGACTCCAGGGCCGCGACGGCCAGCCGCTGCTCGGTCTCGTCGACCGGAAGGAACGCCATGCCGATCGCGTAGAACCCCGCCGGCGGGAGCTCCGCGTCCACCACGTCGCGCAAGAACGCGTCCGGGATCTGGGTGAGGATGCCCGCGCCGTCGCCGCTGTCCTCCTCGGCACCCACCGCGCCGCGGTGGTCAAGGTTGAGCAGGGCAGTCAGGCCCGCGTCGACGATGTCTCGTCCGGGCGTCCCGCGCAGGGTGGCGACGAACGCGAATCCGCACGCGTCGTGCTCGGCTGCAGGGTCGTAGAGACCCTGCGGCAGCGGCGCGCGCTGTGCGCCAGGGCTCGCGGGCGACGTCGACATCTGCACCGTCCTCACGGTCCCCGACGGGGTCGGGGAATTGCACGAACAAGGGGAACGCGGGACGTCGTCGGCCCAGGTCTGGTGACCATACAGCGCAGTCCGCGGACCGCCTGCATCGTCGTGCGGAGCGGGGCGACCGGGACCCGCGGGTCAGCGGGCGGGATCGGTCGCGATCTCCTCGTCGTCCTGCACGGTCGGGGGTGCCAGCAGGAGGGTCGTGTCACGTCCTGGGTGCCGGCGCCCGACCACCACGAACGCTACCAGCGCTCCGAGACCGACGATGATCGACGTCCAGACATTGATCCGCAGCCCGAGGACGAGCTCGGCCGGGTCGATGCGCAGCAGCTCGATCCAGAGCCGCCCCGTGGTGTAGATCACGACGTAGAGCCAGAAGACGCGTCCGTAACCGAGCCGGAACTTGCGGTCCAGCCAGATCAGGAGAGCGGCACCCGCCAGGTTCCAGACCATCTCGTACAGGAACGTCGGGTGGTACAGCGTGCCCGCGGGGTCCCCGACCGGCATGTTCGCCGGGTCGATGCGCAGGCCCCACGGCAGCGTGGTCGGACCGCCGAAGAGCTCCTGGTTGAACCAGTTGCCGAGCCGGCCGATCGCCTGCGCCACGAGCAGGCCCGGAGCGAGCGCGTCGGCCCAGGGGGCGAGCCGCACGCCCTGGCGACGCGCGCCGATCCAGGCGCCGACGCCGCCGAAGGCCACGGCCCCCCAGATCCCGAGACCGCCCTCCCAGATGTACAGGGCACGGATCGGCTCCCCGCCGACGCCGAAGTACGCGTCCGGCGAGGTGATGACGTGGTAGATCCGCCCGCCGACGATGCCGAACGGCACGGCCCAGAACGCGATCTCCAGGGTGGTGTCCGGGTCGCCGCCCCGCTCGATCCAGCGACGCCGGGTCATCCAGAGCGCGGCGACGATCCCGAGCAGGATGGCGAACGCGTAGGCGCGCAGCGGGAAGGGGCCGAGGTGCCACGTGCCCTGCGACGGGCTCGGGATGGCGAGCGGCAGCAGCGCGGTCATCGTGCGGACCTCACTCCGTCGGCGAGGGCCGACGTGACCCGGGCGAGCTCGTCGAGACCCGCGGCCTCGTCGGGCGCGTCCAGTAGGGCGCGCACCAGGGCCGAGCCGACGATGACCCCGTCGGCGTACCCGGCGACCTCGGCAGCCTGCTCCGGACGGGACACGCCGAGGCCGACGCACACGTGCTCGGCACCGGCGGCGCGGGTGTCCGCGACCAGCTGCTCGGCGCGGTTGCCCAGCGTCGTGCGCTCCCCCGTCACGCCCATGGTCGAGGCGGCGTAGACGAAGCCACGGGACGCCGCGGCGGTCGAGGCCAGGCGCTCGGGCGTCGAGCTGGGCGCCACGAGGAACACCCGGTCGAGCCCGTGCGCGTCCGAGGCGGCGATCCAGTCGGCGGCCTCGTCGGGGATGAGGTCCGGCGTGATCAGACCGGCCCCGCCTGCCGCGGCGAGGTCCCGCGCGAACGCGTCCACCCCGTACCGCAGGACAAGGTTCCAGTAGGTCATGACCAGCACGGGAGCACCGCGGCCGGCCACCTGCTCGACGGCGCGGATGGTGTCGCCGACGCGCGTACCGCCGGCCAGCGCCGCGTCGACCGCGCGCTGGATGACCGGACCGTCCATGACCGGGTCGCTGTACGGCACGCCGAGCTCGACGATGTCCACGCCCGCGTCGATCATCGTCCGGACCGCAGCTACCGATCCGTCCACCGACGGGTACCCGACGGGCAGGTACCCGATCAGCGCCGCGCGCCCGAGGGCGTCGAGGTGCTCGGCGACCTGCGACCGGACGGCGACGGCGCTCACAGCTGCTCCCCTTGGTCGGCCAGCACCACGGGCTCGTCCTCGAGAAGGTCGAACCATGCCGCGGCGGTGGCCACGTCCTTGTCCCCACGTCCCGAGAGGTTGATCAGGAGCACGGGCTCGTGGCCGTCGTCGCCGGTCCAGCCGGACAGCTCCTCGCCCAGCTGGATCGCTCCGGCCAGGGCGTGCGCCGACTCGATGGCCGGGATGATGCCCTCGGTCCGGCACAGGATCCGGAACGCCTCCATGGCCTCGTCGTCCGTCACCGGCCGGTAGTCGGCGCGCCCGATGTCATGCAGCCAGGCGTGCTCGGGTCCGACGCTCGGGTAGTCCAGGCCTGCCGACACCGAGTGGCTGGGCAGGGTCTGTCCGTCCTCGTCCTGCAACAGGTACGACTTGGCGCCGTGCAGCACGCCGGGCTGTCCGCCCGAGAACCGTGCGGCGTGCCGGCCCGAGGAGATCCCCGCGCCGCCCGCCTCGAAGCCGAAGAGCCGGACACCCGGGTCGTCGAGGAACGCGTTGAAGATGCCCATCGCGTTCGAGCCGCCACCGACGCACGCGGCGACGGCGTCGGGCAGCCGCCCTATCTCCTCGAGGAGCTGGGCCCTGGCCTCCTCGCCGATGATCTTGTGGAAGTCGCGCACCATCTCCGGGAACGGGTGCGGCCCCGTGACGGTACCGAGCAGGTAGTGCGTCGTCTCGACGTTGGCCACCCAGTCGCGCAGGGCCTCGTTGATCGCGTCCTTGAGCGTCCGCGTGCCGATGGACACCGGGATGACCTCGGCGCCCAGCAGCCGCATGCGGGCCACGTTCAGGGCCTGCCGGCGGGTGTCCTCCTCGCCCATGTAGACGACGCACTCGAGGTCGAGCAGCGCGGCCGCCGTCGCCGTCGCGACGCCGTGCTGGCCTGCGCCGGTCTCCGCGATCACGCGCGTCTTGCCCATGCGCTTGACCAGCAGGGCCTGCCCGAGCACGTTGTTGATCTTGTGCGAGCCGGTGTGGTTGAGGTCCTCGCGCTTGAGGAACACCCGCACGCCGGGTGCCACGTGCTGGGCGAACCGCGGCACCTCGGTGAGCGGGCTCGGCCGACCCGTGTACGTGCGGTGCAGACGGGCGAGCTCGCGGCCGAACGCCGGATCCGTCAACGCCTTGTGGTACTCCGTGTCCAGCTCGTCCAGCGCCGCGATGAGCGCCTCGGGCACGAACCGGCCCCCGAACTCACCGAAGTACGGTCCCGCGTGGGTGGACAGCGGACCGCTGGCCGTGGCCTCGAGCAGCTTGTCCGACAGCGGGCCGACGGTCGACCGACCGGTCACTGCCGCACCGCCCGCAGAGACGGGTGCGCACCCGCGGCCACGAGGTCGGCGACCGACTCGCGCGGGGCGTCGTCCGTGACCAGCGCCTCGCCGACGAGCACCGCGTCGGCACCGGCGCGGGCGTAGTCCATGACGTCGTGCGGGCCGCGGACCCCGGACTCGGCGATCTTCACGATGTGCGACGGGATGGCAGGGGCGACGCGCGCGAACGTGGTGCGGTCCACCTCGAGCGAGCGCAGGTCGCGGGCGTTCACGCCGATCACGCGCGCACCGGCGTCGGCGGCCCGGGAGACCTCCTCGGCGTCGTGCACCTCGACCAGCGCGGTCATGCCCAGGGAGTGCACCCGCTCCACCAGCGACTCGAGCACGGTCTGCTCGAGCGCGGCGACGATGAGCAGCACGAGGTCGGCGCCGTGCGCGCGCGCCTCCCACACCTGGTACGGCGTGACGATGAAGTCCTTGCGCAGGACAGGGATGTCCACCCGGGCGCGGACCGCGTCCAGGTCGGCCAGCGAGCCGTGGAACCGGCGCTCCTCGGTGAGCACCGAGATGACGGCGGCGCCGCCCTTCTCGTACTCGGCGGCCAGGGCCGCCGGGTCCTTGATGGTCGCTAGTGCGCCCTTGCTGGGGCTGGACCGCTTGACCTCGGCGATCACCCGGACCGCGTCCTCCGCACGCAGGCGACCCACGCACTCGATCGCCGACTCGCGGCGGCGCGCCCGCTCCTTGACCGTCGCGAGCGGCGTGGCCTGCTCCCGGACGGCGAGGTCCTGCCTGACTCCCGCGACGATGTCGTCCAGCACGGTCATCGACAACTCACCTTCTCCCCCGGTCGATTCCGGACCACTCTGCTCGCTGCCGAGCACCGCTGTGGCCCTGCGCCTCATCGTAGGGCGGTCCGCGAGTGACCCCGACCACAGGCCGCGTACTGGACACCCCGGTCCGTCAGGGCGCCAGCCACGGCGCGAGCACCGGCACGTTGCGCAGCACCCCGAACACGACGATCACCGCCAGGAACGCCCACGCGGCCCGTGCGGGTGCCGGCCGTACCGCGCGTCCCTGGGCGCGGAGCACCACCAGGCGACCCCAGAGCGCGATCACCACCGGGACGGCGAGCACCCAGAGCGGGTTCATCGACCACGCCGCCGCCAGGTCCCCGTGCGCCAGGTCGTGGGTCGCACGAAGTCCACCGCACGCGGGGCACCACAGCCCGGTGAGCGTGTACAGCGGGCACACGCCGTAGCTGCCGGTCGCGTGCGGGTCCCGCACGGGTCCCGCAC
>NZ_JBFUHU010000127.1:0-16129 GCF_056402235.1 Cellulomonas sp. P4_B5_2 | reverse complement strand
GATCTGGCTTGTCCTGTTCGGGAACGTGTTCTCGTCGGTCGCCACCGCTCCCGGTTTCGGGTCCGAGGACTACATGACGTTCCTGGTGCCGGGCATCCTCATGATGACCGTCCTGTACTCGGGCGCGTGGGCGGGCACCGGGTTCATCGACGACATCCGCTCAGGGGTCATGGACCGGATGCTCACGTCCCCGGTGTCGCGGTCGTCGCTCGTGGCCGGGCAGCTGGTGCAGCAGCTGCTCGTCTGCGTGGTGCAGGGGATCTGCGTCCTGGGGATCGGCGCGCTGGCCGGCGCGCGGTACTCCGGAGGTGTCGGGGGCATGGCCCTCGCGATCGGGGCGTCACTGCTGCTCGCGGCGGCGTTCTGCTCCCTGTCGGCCGCCGTCGCGCTGCTGGCCCGCGACCAGACGGCGCTCATCGGCATCTCGACGATCATCGTGCTGCCGGCGACCTTCGTCTCGACCGCCCTCATGCCCGCGGCGCTGCTGCCCGACTGGGTGCAGACGGCCGCGCGGTACAACCCGCTGACCTGGGCGACGGAGATCGCCCGCACGGGGATGTCCCCGTCGGTGGACTGGTCGGTGGTGGCCACCCGCGGCGCACTGCTCCTGGCCCTGGCGACGCTCATCGGGTGGTGGTCGGTCGGGGCGATGCGCACGTACCAGCGCTCGCTGTAGAACCCGCAACGTCCGCACTCGATGAGGTTCAGACCCGCTCGAGTGCGGACGTTGCTGGTCCCTGGCTGGGACGTCCGCACTCCGTCGGGTTCAGGCCCTCTCGAGTGCGGACGTTGCGGTCAGTGGGAGGTGGTGCGGCCGAAGTGGAACTTGGCCGTCGCCGGGCTGCTGGGCCAGCGGCTGGTGACCACCTTGCCGCGCGTGTAGAAGCGCACCGACTCGGGGCCGTAGATGTGGCTCTCGCCGAACAGCGAGTTCTTCCACCCGCCGAACGAGTGCCACCCGACCGGCACGGGGATCGGCACGTTGATGCCGATCATCCCGACGTTCACGGCCCGCTGGAACGTCCGCGCCGCGTCGCCCGAGGACGTGAACAGCGCGGTGCCGTTGCCGTACGGGTTGGCGTTGACCAGGGCGATCGCCTCGGACAGGTCCGCCGCCCTGATCACCACGAGCACCGGCCCGAAGATCTCCTCGACGTACGCGCGCATGTCCGTGGAGACGCCGTCGAGGACCGTGGGGCCGACGAAGAACCCGTTCTCGTGACCAGCCACCGAGTGCCCGCGGCCGTCGACGACCGCAGAGGCTCCGTTGGCGACCGCGTCGGTGACGATCTCCTCGATCCGCAGCTGCGACGCCTTGGTGATGACCGGGCCCATGTCGCTGTTCGGGTCGGTGCCCGGCGCCACCCGGACCTTCTCCGCGCCCGCCCGCAGCCGCTCGAGCAGGGCGTCCGCGACCTCGTCGACCACGACCGCCACCGAGATGGCCATGCACCGCTCGCCGGCCGCGCCGAACGCCGCACCGGTCAGGTGGGTCGCCGCGAGGTCCAGGTCGGCGTCGGCCAGCACGACCGCGTGGTTCTTGGCCCCACCGAGCGCCTGCACCCGCTTGCCGTGCGCTGTCGCGGTGGCGTGCACGTGCTGTGCGATCGGCGTCGAGCCGACGAACGAGACCGCGGCGATGTCCGGGTGCGTGAGCAGCGCGTCGACGGCCACCCGGTCGCCCTGCACCACCGAGAACACGCCGTCGGGCAGCCCAGCGGCCTTCCACATCTTCGCCAGGAACAGCGACGAGGACGGGTCGCGCTCGGACGGCTTGAGGACGAACGCGTTGCCGGTGGCGATGGCCATCGGCGACATCCACAGCGGCACCATGGCCGGGAAGTTGAACGGGGTGATGCCCGCGACCACGCCCAGCGGCTCCCGGAACGAGAACACGTCGACGCCCGTGGCCGCCTGGTCGGTGTACTCACCCTTGAGCAGCTGCGGCATGCCGCAGGCGTACTCGATGACCTCGAGCCCGCGGGCGATCTCCCCGTGGGAGTCGGCCAGCACCTTCCCGTGCTCGGCGGTGATGATCGCGGCCAGCTCGTCGGTGTGCTGCACGATCTGCTCGCGCAGCGCGAACAGCACGGCGGCCCGCTTGGCGACGGGCTCCTGCGACCACGACTCCGCCGCGACCACGGCCGCCGCGACCGCCGCGTCGACGTCGGCCTGCTCCGCCAGGAGCACCCGGCCCGACACCTCCCCGGTCGCGGGGTCGAACACGTCCTGGGTGCGGGACCCCTCGGGGGTCGTCACCTGGCCCCCGACGACGTGACCGATGAGCGGAGCAGTTTCGACGAGCGCGGACATCAGAGGCCCTCTTCCGTGCGGATCCGCCGGCGATGCCGGATCGAGCCAATCTAAGTCCGCCGTCAAGAACAGGGAACGTCCGCACATCCGGTCGCTGGGACGCGCGAGCCCGCGGACGTCCGAGGATGCGGCTGCCCTGGCGACCGCTTGCTCGGACGCTCACCGGCTCACCTGCGTTGCGTCCGAGGATGTGGCTGCTCCGGCGGCCACTTCCTCGGACGTTGGACGTCTGGGTCAGTCGCGGGCAGTGAGGACCAGGGCGCCGTCGGGGGTGATCGCGATCGTGTGCTCCGCGTGGGCGGCCACCGAGCCGTCGCCCGTGCGGATGGTCCAGCCGTCGGCGTCGATCGTGTACTCGTCGCCGCCGGCCATGAACCAGGGCTCGATCGCGATGACCAGGCCGGCCTTGAGCTTCTGCCCGGTGCCGCGGCGCCCGAGGTTGGGCACGTGCGGGTCCTCGTGCATGGTCCGCCCGACGCCGTGGCCCCCGAAGTCGGCGTTGATCCCGTACCCACCGGCCCGGCCGATGGTGCCGATGGCCGACGAGATGTCACCCATCCGCGCGCCCGCCCGAGCTGCGGCGATTCCGGCGTCGAGGGCCCGCTCGGTGGTCTGGATCAGCTTCTGGACGGCCGGGTCCTGCGTGCCGATCTGGAACGTCAGCGCGGAGTCGGCCACCCAGCCCTGGACCTGCGCGGCGAAGTCGATGCTCAGGACGTCACCGTCGGCGAGCACGTAGTCGGACGGCAGGCCGTGCAGTGCGGCGTCGTTGACGGAGGTGCACAGCACGCCGGGGTACGGCATCGCGCCGAACGACGGGTGGTAGCCGAGGTAGACCGAGTGGGCGCCGGCCGCGTCGATCATCTGGTGCGCGTGGGTGTCCAGCTGCTTGAGGGTCATCCCCTCGCGGGCGACGTCACGCAAGGAGGAGAGCACGCCGGCGACGAACTTCCCGGCCGGGCGCATCTGGTCGATCTGGGAGGGGTTCTTGAGAGCCACGCCTCCAGCCTGCCACGAGATGGGCAGGCAACAGCCCGTGGGCCAGGCCTCCGAAGAGGCCCTGCCGCGAAGGACGAGGTCGCGGCTCCCACGGGCTGCGGTGACTGCCATGGATTCGCTCGCCGGTCCGGGTGGGCCTGCGGGCGGATCGTCTGTGCAATCCGTCCGAGTACTTTCGGGCGACTAGCGGGCAGTCACCTCACGCGTCCTGGAATAGAACATGTCCTGGACCACCTCCTTCCCGTGTGCGACGACCGTACGTCCGGATCCCGCCGCCGCCAAGGGGTTTTCCGGGTGGCGAACACGGGAACACGTGGCGACGCTGGACGGGTGATCTCCGCGCTGCACGTGCTGCTGGCCAGCTCCGACCCCGCCGCCGATCGCGCGTTCCTGCGTGACGTGCTCGGGTGGCCGTCGGTGGAGGATGCGACCTCGGGCGACGGGTGGCTGATCTTCGCCCTCCCTCCGGCCGAGCTCGGGGTGCATCCCGGCCACAGTGCGGACGGCGCGACGCTGCACCTGATGTGCGACGACCTGGACCGGACGCTCGCCGACCTGGCCGCCAGGGGGGTGCGGCCGGTCGGACACCCGCACACCGAGGACTGGGGCGTCGTCACCCGGATCCCGCTGCCCAGCGGTGGGTCGCTCGGGCTGTACGAACCCCGGCACCCGTCACCGCTGACGATCTTCGGCGGCCCGGCCGTCCGAGAACCGATCACCCGGCACGCGGGCCTGGAGTTCTCCCTGTCCACCACGGTCCTGGAGGCCCGCGACGCCAACGCGCTCGGCGACTTCTACCGCCGCCTGCTCGGGTGGCGCGTCATGGGCGAGGAGCCGGGCTGGATGATGCTCCGGCCGCCGGGCGGCGGGACTGGCGTCGCGTTCAGCTCCGACCCGCTCTACGAGACGCCTGTCTGGCCGGCGACGACCGACCACCAGCAGATGATGGAGCACCTCGACATCTGGGTGAACGACATGGCCAGGGGCGTCGAGCACGCGCTCGCGGAGGGGGCCACGCTCGCGGGGTTCCAGCCGCAGGAGGAGGTCCGCGTCATGCTCGATCCGGCCGGCCACCCGTTCTGCCTCTTCGAGAGCTGAGCCGGCGGCCTACGCCTTCAGCCGTGTGGCGATGTCGTTCGTGCCCCGCGCCAGGTGGTCCAGGACGGCAGCTACCGCGACCGGGCCTGGAGCCACTCCGCGAAGGTCAGCCGGCCGACCGCGTGCTCGGGCGTGAGGTGGTGCCCTCGTCGGAACCCGCCCAGACCGGGGAACGGGACGGTCCACACCGGCCGCCGCCGCCCGGTCGCCGAGAGGTACGTGCGCATGAGCTCGGCGGTGGTGAGCACCTGCGGGCCGCCGAGGTCGTCGACGCGACCGGAGGGTCCCGCCGCCACCAGTGAGACCAGTCGCGACGCCACCTCGCGGACATCGACGGGCTGGTCGCTCATGCCGGCGGGCGCGAGCGCGACCGGTCCGCGGGACAGGAGGTCGAGCAGGTGGGCGACGAACTCGTGGAACTGGGTCGCCCGCAGGATCGTCCACGGGACACCGCCGTCCTCGACGATCTCCTCCACGCGGTGCTTGGCCTTGTAGTACGCGAACGGCACGCGGTCGACGCCGACGATCGACACGTAGACCAGGTGCGGGACCTCGGCCGCACGGGCCGCCAGCAGCAGCTGGACGGCGGCGTCCAGATCGTCGTCGGGCTTGCGCGGGTCGCTCGCACAGTGCACGACCGCGCTGGTGCCTGCCACGGCCTCGACCAGACCGTCGCCGGTCAGCAGGTCACCGACCGCCCACTCGACCGCGGCGGGGACGGCAGGTGAGCGATCGCGCCTGCTCAGCACCCGCACCGGACGGTGTGCGTCGAGGAGAGTGTGCACGAGGGCGCGGCCCAGGGTCCCGGTGCCGCCGGTGACCAGCACGGGGCGTTCGACGTCTGCCATGCCCTCGATCCTCGCCGATCGCGCTGCAGGACCGCGAGGCCCCAGGCGCATTCGAGCCCGATCCGCGGGATCGACGTCGCCGGCGCGAGCAGGGTCAGCGGAAGGTCGTGAAGTAACCCCCGACGTCGACGACGAGGTCGGTGGTGGCTGAGTGCGTGTAGAAATCCACCCCGCCCCCGGTGCCGATCTTCGAGATCACCATGTTCGGGTCGTCACGACCCGGGACCAGGTTCAGGTTCGAGATGGACGGCAGCTGAGCCAAGCCCGCGGGGAACACCCGGATCACCGTCAAGTACCCGGGACGAGCGCCCGTGACATTGAGCACCGCCGCCTTCGCGTCCGCCGGGATGCCGTGCGTCCCCGACACCCTGAGCGTGCGGGACTCGGTCGGTACCATCCGCCCACCGGGCAGGCCGAGACCCGTTCGCGTGTCCGCGAGCCGAACCGGATCCATCGCCGTGAACCCGTTCGCGCCCGTCGGGCTGTAGTACCCCGCCAGGTCCGCGACCAGGAACATGTCGGTGTTGTGGACGTAGAACCGGACCTTGCCGTTCCAGCCCACCTTCACCGTGACCAGGTTCGGCTGGTCGCGGCCCGGCATCAGGTTCAGGTTCGAGACCTCCGGTCGCCAGCTGTTCCGGAACGGCTCCGGCGTCGGATACACCCGCACCGTGGTGCGGCCGGGCGGGTTCACGCCCGTCACGTTGAGCACCACGGCGGACGCGTCGGCAGGCACGCCGTTCTTCCCGGCCACCTGCAGGTCGACGTACGTCCCCGCGCTGATCCGGCCCTTGAAGCTGCCGTCCTCGCCCGTGCGGTTGTCCATGACGCGCACCGGCGCCAACGGCACGTACGCCGTGGCGCCACCGGCCCCGTAGTAGCCCGCGAGGTCCACCACGATGTGCGTGGTCGTCCAGATCGACGAGATCCGCACGCTCCGGTCGCGTCCCAGCTTCACCGTCACCAGGTTGGGCTGGTCGATGCCGTTGGCCAGGTTCAGGCTCGACGTCGACGGCTCCGTGGTCACACCGACCGCCGGCGTCGGGAACACCCGGACGAACCCGGCCCCGACGGGCGCGGCGGCGGTGACGTTCAGGACGACCGCCGTCGCGTCCTCGGGCAGCTCGTCGAACGACAGGTCCAACGGCGAGCCCGGCCGCAGCGCGCCGCGACCCTGCCGGGTGTCCAGCCACCGCTCCGGGTCGACCGGCGTGTACCGCTGACCCGCCGCACCCACGGTGAACCAGCTGCGCACGACATCCGGCATCACGTCCCCGTCGGTGTCCTCCAAGCCTGTCACCAGCACCTCGTAGTGCCCACCGGTCACCAGGTCCGCGGTCGGCGTCAGCGTGATCGTGTGGCCTGACGCGTCGAGAGTCACTCCGGCCGCGACAGACTTCCCGTCGGACYCCACGAGCGTGACGCCGGTCGCCCGCGCCAGCGAACGCGTGCTGGTCACCTGCACGTCCGGGCGCGCCGGCACACCAGTGGCGAAGGCCTCCGGTGAGACTGCCCAGACCCACGCCGCAGCGCCCGGCGTGTCGTCTCCGTCGGGCCCGAGCTGCGGAACCACCAGCGTGCTGTCGCGGGTCGAGCAGATCAGGTCCGGCCGACCGTCACCGGTCAGGTCACGAACCTTCACCACATCGCCGTCGATCTCCAGGTACTGGCGCTGGATGGCGCGGAAGCTGCGGTCAGATCTCTGCAGGACGATCCAGTCGCGTCCGACGATGTCGGTGTGCCCGTCACCGTTGACGTCGACGAGAAGCAAGGACCGCGGCGAAGCGGGCGGGATGTGCACAGGCTGTGGGGCGCTCAGGCCACCCCCCGCCTTGCCATAGAAGATGGACGTCTCGCTGTTCCCGCCCGACTGGATCAGGAGATCGGGCAGGGCGTCGTCATCGATGAGCGCGACCCTCGACTCGTAGCCGCCGTAGATGCCCAGCTCGGGACCAGGAGCGAAGGTTCCGTCCGGGCGCTGCAGGGCGGTGCGCCCTTGGTCGAACACCAGGTCCAGCCCGTTTGCGCCGTCGAGATCCAGCAGCTCCACGGTCGTCCCCGCCATCGAGGTCAGGGTCTCCTGGTGCAGCTCGCCACCGACGTTCCGGAACACGAGGGTCTGATACCAGAGGGTCACGACCACGTCCTGGTCGCCGTCACGATCGAGGTCCCCCGTCGTGACTTGCCGCACGTTCTCCGTCACCGCACCGACGGGGATCAGAGGAGCCCAGGACCCGCCCCGAGCGCTCGTGACATAGGCACCTGCGGATCCGGGGACGACGAACAGCTCGGGGACTGCGTCACCCGAGATGTTCACCGGCACGGTGAAGATCGTCTGTCGATCGGGGGTCGGTATACCGAGAGTGACCGCGGGTCCGTCCGCCCCGCTCGCCAGACCAGGCCACAGGATCAACGAGTCCGACCAGGTCCCGACCCCCACCCGGTCCTCGATGCCATCACCGGTCAGGTCGGCACCAGCAAGGCCGGAAGGCGTGGGCGCGATGGCCGCCGGCTCGTCGAACAGGACGAAGTCCGTCGACCGTTGGGTCGGTGCACGTCGGATCGTCAGGAGCGTGACGCCGATCTCCTCAGCATCCTGCGCACGAGGCCCGACCCCGACGTACATCGTCCCGCCCGCCAGGCTGCGGTAGGTGTGCTCCCGGCCGAGCAGGTCCTGCGCTTCCGGGTGCACCTCCTTGCCGTTCTTGTCGAGCACCACGACGAGGTCGAGCGGGCTCCAGTACTCCGGGCGGGCCACGATCTCGTAGTCGGTGCCTGCCACGCTCTCGAACCGACGCCAGTCCGCGTCACCCTGAGCCTCGAGCGGCACGACCGCATCCGTCACCGGCAGGGAGACCGCGACCGCGCGGCTGGGCAGGTCGTCGGTGGCGCCCGCATCGCCCACCGCGCGGTCGAGCGGGACCGCCGGGGTCTGGCCCAGCGCCGCTCCGGCGTCGAGGATCCCCCGACCGAAGTACGGGTCGACGCCACGTGGGCCCGCGTCCCGAGACGTCGCCATCAGCCGCTCGGACACCTGCGCGGGCGTCCACGTCGGGTTCTTCTGGATGACCAGAGCAGCCGCACCGCTCACGAACGGAGCGGCCACCGACGTCCCACTCATGGAGACCCACGGCGTGCCATTCGCGCCAGCACCGATGATGTCCAGGCCGGGAGCGGCCAGCGACACGGAGTCACCCCCGGAGGAGCTCGGCAGGGTCTCGCCGTCGTCGTTCGTCGACGCGACGGACAGGACACCGGGCAGCTCAGCGGCGTAGGCGGCGGGGTACTGGGGGACGTCGTCCCCGGAGTTGCCCGCGGCCACCACGACGACCGAGCCGCGCGACACGGCCGTCTGCATGGCAGCACGCAGGACGAGCGACGGATCGGGGCCACCCAGAGACAGGTTGATCACCTTGGCACCGTGCGACGAGGCCCAGTCGATACCCGCTGCGATGGTGGAGTCAGTTCCCTGACCTGAGTCGTCGAGGACTCGGACCGGCATGACCGACGCGGCGTACGCGGCCCCGACCGCCCCGAGGCCGTTGGCACCACCCGCGGCCACGCTCGCTACAGCCGTCCCGTGGGAGTTCGTCATCCAGCCGCCGACGAGATCGATACCCGGGACGATCCGGGACGCGAGCTCGAGGTGGGTGGTGTAGATCGCCGTGTCGAGCACCGCGATGGTCACGCCGCGGCCGTCGGCCGACTCCCAGGCGGACGGCAGCGTCGTGAGTTCAAGGTACGGCCAGGCGTGCTCGAGGTACTCCTCACCGCCCCAGACCTCGACCCCGCTCGACGCCCGCACATGATCCACCTGGACGTCCGCCACGGAAGGGTCCGCGTCCAGCTCCGCGGCGACGTCAGCGGCCTCGCCCGGAGCCGTTTCGACGGCGACGAAGCCGGTGCCGCCGATCGCACCGTCCTGCGTCCCGTCGGCGGCCTCGATGGAGCCGCGCTTCGCCGACGCCGAGGTACCGGGCGCGAATCGGACGAGGACGCGGTCGGGCTCGATCGCGGGTGCTGCCGGCTCCAACACCGGGACGAGGCCGAGGTCGGCGCGATCCGCCGGCTCCGCCTCCGGGTCGGGCACGGCAGCCGACTCTCCTGCCGTGATCTCGGCGACCCGTGCGGGAGCGGGCGAGGCGACAGAGACCATCGGCGTCGCGACGAGCACGGCCGCGACCGCCGCCGCGAGGGCACCCGCTCGGCGACTCGTGAGTCGCATCGGGCGCGCGCGCGCCGTGGTCCGAGGCTGGCGGGCCTCGGACCACGGTCTCGTTCACTCGTGGGCGACGAGGAACTGCGTGTACGCCGGCACCGTGAGGAACGTCGGGAACTCCTCCGACAGGGCGACCTGCCGGAACAGGTCGGCCGCGTCGTCGTACCGGTCGCCGTCGGTYCGCGGGAGGTCGGCCAGCACCGCCTTCAGCACCTGCTCGACCCGCTCGGCGTCGATGCGCGTCCCCTCGGCGGTGACGACCTCCTGGTGCACCCACTGCCACACCTGCGACCGCGAGATCTCGGCCGTGGCGGCGTCCTCCATGAGGTGGTCGATCGCGACGGCGCCGATGCCCCGCAGCCACGCCTCGAGGTACCGGACGCCCACCGACACGTTGCCGCGCAGGCCCCCGTCGGTGACAGCTCCGGGCTCGCCGCCGCCGGCCGACGGGATGTCCAGCAGGTCCGCGGCGGTCACGTGCACGTCCTCACGCAGCCGGTGCCGCTGGTCGACGCGGTCGCCGAGAGCCTCGTCGAACACCTCGCGGGCGACCGGGACGAGGTCGGGGTGAGCCACCCAGGTGCCGTCGTACCCCTGTCCGGCCTCGCGCTGCTTGTCGGCCCTGACCTGAGCGAGCGCCTTGTCGGTGACCTCCGGGTCGCGGCGGTCGGGGATGAACGCGCTCATGCCGCCGATGGCCTGCGCGCCCCGCTTGTGGCAGGTCGCGACGAGCAGCTCGGTGTACGCCTTCATGAACGGGACCGTCATCGTCACGCTGCCGCGGTCCGGCAGGACGAACCGCGGTCCGCGAGCGCGGAAGTTCTTGATGACGCTGAAGATGTAGTCCCAGCGGCCGGCGTTCAGCCCCGCGCAGTGGTCGCGCAGCTCGTAGAGGATCTCCTCCATCTCGAACGCGGCCGTGATGGTCTCGATGAGCACCGTCGCGCGGATGGTCCCGTACCGCAGACCCAGGTAGGCCTCCGTGAACCGAAAGATCTCGTCCCAGAGGCGCGCCTCCAGGTGACCCTCCAGCTTGGGCAGGTACAGGTACGGGCCGCGGCCGGAGTCGATGAGGGCCTGCGCGTTGTGGAACAGGTACAGGCCGGCGTCGACGAGGCTCGCGGACGCCGCGCACGTCTGACCCGCGCGGTCCGTGAACTCCAGGTGCTTCTCGGTCAGGTGCCAGCCGCGCGGCCGGAACACGATCGTCGGCGTGGTGGGGCCGACCCGGTACTCCTTGCCCTCGGGGGACGTGAAGTCGATCTGCCCCCGGATCGCGTCGAACAGCGAGTGCTGCCCGCCGATGACGTTGCCCCACGTGGGGCTCGTGGCGTCCTCCATGTCCGCCAGCCACACCTTGGCGCCGCTGTTCAGCGCGTTGATCGTCATCTTGCGGTCGGTGGGGCCGGTGATCTCGACGCGCCGGTCCTCCAGGCCCGGCCCGGGGCCGGCCACGCGCCAGCTCGGGTCCGCCCGGATCCCCGCGGTCAGGGGCAGGAAGTCGGGGTCGGCACCGTTGGAGAACCGCGTCCGGCGGTGCTGACGGCCCAGCAGCAGGTCGTGCCGGCGGCTGGAGAAGCGCAGGTGCAGGTCGGTGAGGAAGTCGATCGCCTCGGTGGTGAGGATCTCGTTCGTGCCGGGCACGGACGGCCCGGTCTGCGACAGGTGAGGTCGGATCAGCGGCGGGGGGATGGTGATGGTCATGGCGGGTGCTGGTGAGGTCGGATCAGCGGCGGGTAAGGGAGGTCAGTGGGTGAACTGGGCGGTCTCCGTCGAGCCGGCGAGCGCGAGGGTGGCGCTCTCGGGACTGATCGCGGTGGCGACGCGGTCGAAGTAGCCGGTGCCGACCTCGCGCTGGTGACGCGTGGCGGTGTAGCCGTCGGACTCGGAGGCGATCTCGGCCTCCTGCAGCTCGACGTACGCGCTCATGCCGCGCTCGGCGTAGCCGCGAGCCAGCGAGAACATCGAGTGGTTGAGGGCGTGGAACCCGGCCAGGGTGATGAACTGGAACACGTACCCGTGGCCCGCGAGCTCCCGCTGGAACCGCGCGATCTGCAGGTCGTCCAGCTGCGAGCGCCAGTGGAACGACGGCGAGCAGTTGTAGGCCAGCAGCTTGCCCGGGAACCGCTCGTGGATCCGCTCGGCGAACTCGATGGCCGCGCCGACGTCGGGCGTCGACGTCTCCACCCAGATGAGGTCCGAGTGAGGCGCATAAGCGGACGCGCGTTCCACGACGGGGTCGAGGCCCGGGCGCACCCGGTAGTAGCCCTCGGCGGTCCGCTCCCCGGTGAGGAACGGCTCGTCGCGCGGGTCGATGTCCGACGTCAGCAGGTCGGCGCCGAGCGCGTCGGTGCGGGCGACGATGACCGACGGCACCCCCGCGACGTCGGCCGCGAGCCGCGCCGCGGACAGGGTCCGCACGTGCTGCGACGTCGGCACCAGCACCTTGCCGCCCAGGTGTCCGCACTTCTTCTCGGCCGCCAGCTGGTCCTCCCAGTGCACGCCCGCCGCACCCGCCTGGATCATCGAGTGCATGAGCTCGTAGGCGTTCAGCGGCCCACCGAACCCGGCCTCGGCGTCGGCGACGATCGGCGCCAGCCACTCGCGCGTGCGGCGACCGGTCTCGGCGAACTCGATCTGGTCGGCGCGCAGGAGCGCGTTGTTGATCCGGCGGACCACCGCGGGCACCGAGTTGACCGGGTACAGCGACTGGTCCGGGTACGTCTGGCCGGACAGGTTGGCGTCGGCCGCGACCTGCCAGCCGGACAGGTAGATGGCCTCGAGCCCCGCGCGGACCTGCTGCACGGCCTGGTTGCCGGTGAGCGCACCCAGCGCCGGCACCAGCGTGCGGGAGTGCAGGAGCTGCCAGAGCCGCTCGGCGCCGCGGCGGGCGAGCGTGCTCTCCTCGCGGACCGACCCCCGGAGGGCGACGACGTCCTCGGCGGTGTGGGTGCGGCGGATGCCGGCCCAGCGCGCGTCGAGGTCCCAGCTCGCCGCGAGCTCGGCCGCGGTCTCGGTCTGGTCGCCGTGCCTGTACGTGCTCATCGTGATCCTCCGTCATTGGCGGTTCTTCTCGGCCCTTCGGCCTGACCTCGACTTTCCTCGCTGTTCCACGGTTCTTCCCCGGCAGAGTCCGCAGAAGATCGGCGTTCCTTCTCCTGGACAGAAGCGCGGGCGGCGGGCGATGGTGGACGCATGACGACGACGGCCAACGGCGGCCTCGACACGCTGGTGCTGGGACGACGGATCCGGCACCTGCGCACGGGCCGGAACATGACGCTCGACGACCTGGGCACGGCGATCGGTCGCGCGCCCTCGCAGGTGTCGATGCTGGAGAACGGTCACCGCGAGCCCAAGCTCTCGCTGCTGGCACAGGTGGCGGAGGCGCTCGACGTCCCGCTGTCCGAGCTGCTGCGCACCGAGCCGCCCACGCGCCGCGCCGCCCTGGAGGTGGAGCTCGAGCGCGCGCAGCGGGGACCCCTCTTCGCGTCGCTCGGCGTCTCGCCGGTGAAGGTCGGTCGCTCCCTGCCTGCTGACGCCCTCGAGGCGCTGGTCCGCCTGCAGGCCGAGATCCAGCGCCTGCTCACGGAGAACGCCGCCACGCCGGAGGAGGCCCGCCGCGCCAACGCCGAGCTCCGCATCCGGATGCGCGCGCAGGACAACTACTTCCCGGAGCTCGAGGACCACGCCCGCCGCCTGCTCGCCGCGATCGACCACCCCGGCGGCCCGCTGTCGCAGCGCGCGACTGCGGACATCGCCGCGCACCTGGGATTCGGCCTCCACTACGTGCCCGACCTGCCGCACTCCACCCGATCGGTCACCGACCTGGCCAACGGCCGCATCTACCTGCCCCAGGGCAACCCCGGCACCAGCGACGCCCGTTCACCGCTCCTGCAGGCCATCGCCAGCCACGTGCTCGGCCACGCGGAGCCCAGGGACTACGGCGACTTCCTGCGCCAGCGCGTCGAGGCTAACTACCTGGCGGCCGCGCTGATGCTCCCGGAGGACGGCGCCGTGCCGTTCCTGCAGGAGGCCAAGGCCGAGCGGCGGCTGTCGGTGGAGGACCTTCGCGACGCCTTCGCCGTGCCCTACGAGACCGCCGCGCACCGGTTCACCAACCTGGCGACGCGCCACCTGGGCATCCCCGTGCACTTCATGAAGGTCCACGAGGGCGGCACCCTGCACAAGGCCTACGAGAACGACGGCGTGAAGTTCCCGGCCGACCCGCTGGGCGCCATCGAGGGGCAGCCCGTCTGCCGGCAGTGGACCGCCCGGGTGGTGTTCACCCTGCCCGACCGGTTCTCGCCGTACTACCAGTACACCGACACGTCGTCCGGCACGTACTGGTGCACCAGCCGCGTGCAGCCGTCGTCGCAGGGCGCGTTCTCCGTGTCCGTCGGGGTGCCGTTCGCCCAGGTCCGCTGGTTCCGGGGCCGCGAGACCACCGAGCGCGCGGCGTCGAAGTGCCCGGACCCGACGTGCTGCCGGCAGCCGCCCGCCGACCTGGCCGAGCGTTGGTCGGACAAGTCCTGGCCGAGCGCCCGCCCGCACGCGTCCCTGCTGGCTGCGCTGCCCGTGGGGGTGTTCCCCGGGGTGGACACGACGGAGGTCTACCGGTTCTTGGACCGGCACGCGCCGCAGGCGTGACGTCCGGCTGGGGTCACCACCGCCTCTCGCAGGCGATCCCGTCGCCGTCGCGGTCGAGCTCCTTGCTGTAGCCGGGGTCCCCGGTGCGGAGCGGAGCAGCGCCCGCGGCCCGGACCGCGTCGCAGTTCTTGTAGTAGACCGTGCCGCCCGGAGCCGCCGCGGGAGCCTTGGTCGTCGTCGGCGTCGGAGCCTTCGTCGCCGCTGCCTTCGTCGCCGCTGCCTTCGCCGCTGCTGCCTCGGCCGCGACCCGGGCCGCCTCCGCGTCGGCTGCCGCCTGCGCCTGACGCGCTGCCTCGTTCGCGGCCGCCTGAGCCGCCTGTGCTGCGGCCGCCTCGGCGGCGACCCGCTCCGCCTCGATGCGCTGCTCCTCCGCGGCCCGCGCCTGCTGCAGCGCCGTGGCGGCGGCGCTCAGGCGCTCGTTCACCGCTGCCGTCCGACCTCGCAGGTCGGCGACCAGCACCGCCGGCAGCCGCGCCGCCTCGTCGCCGTCGAGCATGGCGGTCACCTCCGCTCCCGCGACCGCCGCTGCCGCGACCACGGCTCCCCGCCGGTCCACCTCCTCGACACCCGCTCCCGCCGGTAGCGACGACGCTGCCTCGGCGGCCTCGGCACCGGTCACCTCGAGCGCGGCCACCTGCGACGACACCGTGCACTCCGCGGCCGCGCCGAACAGACCGACGCCGGCCGCGATCGCCTCCTCCTCCGCGGCCAGCACCTCGTCGGTGACCACCGTGTTGGCGAGCGTGTGCCCCAGCCCCAGCCGTGCCGGCTCCGCGTTGACCAGCACGCCGTCGGCGTAGACGGCAGCGAGGCTCTCGCCGGACACCTCCAGACGCACCTCGGTCCCCGCCGGCAGCAGCTCCTCGAGGGCCCGCGCCGCCTGCGCTCCGAGGCACTCATCCAGTCCGGGCGCATTGAGACCGAGCAGTGTGAGGCTGGCGGACGCGCCGTTCTGCTCCACCTCGACCGTGTCCCCGTCGACCACCCCGATGACCGTCGCCGCGTGCGGGTCGGAACTGACATCGGCGGCGGAAGCCACGCTGCAGCCGGTCGCGGTGGCCGCGACGAGGAGTCCGAGGAGGGCGACGCGCGAACGGTGGGAACGCATGCCAGCGACATCGGCCGAGCGCGCGGCCCGGTTGACGTCGGGACGGAGCGTTCAGCCTTCCGCCAGGTCAGGCGACCGCGGTGCTCCGCTGCTGACGGACTCGGGTGATCGCACCCGCCAGGCCGGTCCGGGCGGCCAGCGCGTCGACCCGCACGAGGGCGTCGGCGCCCAGGTCACGGTGCAGCGCCACGAGGTCGGCGAGCAGGTCCTCGTGCGGCACGGGGACGGTGGCGTCGAGCAGCGTCTCCGTGCCGTCGGTGACCATGTACGCGATCGCCGGCCCGAACTCGTCGGCGGGCGCGACTCGGAAGCGCACGGTTCCCGCCTCCACGGGCGCCGGGAGGGCCTGGCCGCGCACGTGACCGATCTCGAGCAGGTCGCGGATGGCCTTGGCGCCGGCCGCGTCCAGGCCGGCCGAGGCGTCGAGGGAGTCGAGGTCCGCGAGCACGACGCACCCCTCGGTGGGCTCGTCGGACCCCGGGTGCCAGGAGGCGTCGACCTCGAGCGCGAGGAAGCCGCCGCTCACCGAGAACGCGTCCCGGATCAGGGCAGCGCGCTCGTCGGCCGACATCCCGCGCAGGGGGTGGCGACGGGTGGAGCCGGCGGAGCCGCAGGAGCAGGACAGAGTGATCATGTCCACCAGGGTGCAGCCGACCACTGACACTCGGCGGTGGGCACGCCGGGGAGGTGCGGATCGATCAGGCCGGCGGGTCCCACCGCTGCACGGCTGCGGCGGCCCGCGCCGACGCCGCGTCGGGCATCGCCCGCAGGAGCAGGTCCCGTGCCGCGGCGGCCGGCCCCCAGCCCAGCTGGGCGACGCGCCCGACGGCCCGGGCTCGACGCGCGATCGCCTGCGTCCGCGGACGCCGCAGCCGGTCGTACTCCGCGAGCGCGGCG
>NZ_JBFUHU010000126.1:0-9757 GCF_056402235.1 Cellulomonas sp. P4_B5_2 | reverse complement strand
GTCGTTGACACCGTTCTGACGGTCCCGACCCACCACAACGACATGGTCGGCCGCGAGAACAACCTGAGTCGCGGCCGGACGGTCGATGACGCGACCCGGGTTGTTCTCGCGCGCGGGGGCGGACCGGGGGACGCTGGGTCGATGGAACTTCGGTTCAGCGGCGAGATCATCTACTGGCGTGGGCCGTCGCCCTATCACTACGTGCCCGTGCCCGAGGCCGAGAGTGCGGCGATCAAGGCGGTGTCCGCGCAGGTCAGCTACGGGTGGGGCGTGATCCCCGTGCTTGCGCGCATCGACGACACCGAGTGGGAGACGTCCCTGTTCCCGAAGGACGGCCGCTACCTGGTGCCGGTCAAGGACATGGTGCGCAAGGCCGAGCTGCTCGACGTCGGCGACACCGTCGCGGTGCGGCTGATCCTGGGTGGCCCCCGCTGAGGCGTCCCGCGCGGATATCGTCGGGCGCATGCCGACGACCAGCTTCCCCACCGACGCCGCTGCCTGGCCGGACTTCCTGGCCACCACGGTCGACGCCCGTCTCGACGACGCCCGCGCCCTCGTCGCGCGCCTGAAGGACGGCTCGCCGCGCACCTCGAGCGAGGTGCTCGACCTGTGGAACGACTCCGACATCGCGATCGGCACGGCGTCGTCCGCGGCCCACCTGCTGTCCGAGGTGCACCCGGACGCCGACCTGCGCGCGGCCGCGGAGGAGCGGGCGCAGGCGGCCGAGGACCTCGTCACCGAGCGCGGGCTGGACCACGAGCTGTGGCGGGTGCTCGCCGCGACCGACCCGGACGGGCTCGAGCCGGGCGCCGTGCGGGTCCGGGACCGGGTGCTGCGCGACTTCCGCCGCGCCGGCGTGGACCGCTCGCCGGAGGACCGGGACCGGCTGCGCGCGCTCGCGCAGCGGTGCACCGAGCTCGGCCTGGAGTTCTCCCGGAACATCCGCGACGGCGTCCGCAGCATCCGGGTGCGGCCCGAGCAGCTGGACGGGCTGCCCGAGGACTTCCGCGCGGAGCACCCGGCCGACGAGGACGGACTGGTCACGCTCACCACCGAGTACCCCGACCTGCTCCCGGTCCGCACGTACGCGACCGACCCGTCCGTCCGGCTCGCGCTGACCACCGAGCACCAGCGCATCGGCTGGCCCGCCAACGAGCAGGTGCTCGCAGAGCTGCTCCAGCTGCGCGCGGAGCGGGCGACCCTGCTGGGCTACCCCGACTGGCCCACGTACGACGCCGAGGTCAAGATGATCGGCTCCGGCAGCGCCATCGCGGACCTGGTCGAGCGCCTCGACGGACTCACCGCCGAGCACGCCGCGCACGACGTGGACGTCATGCTCGCGCGGTACCGCCAGGACGTGCCCGGTGCCACGGCGGTCACCGCGGCGGACAACCTGTACTACGACCAGATCATCAAGAACGAGCAGTACGACGTCGACTCCCGCGAGGTCCGGGAGTACTTCCGCTACGAGGCCGTGAAGCCGGGCGTGCTGGACGTGGTCTCGCGGCTGTTCGGGATCGCGCTCGAGCGGGTGGACGCGCCGACGTGGCACGAGGACGTCGAGGTGTACGACGTCACGGACGACGGTCGCGCGATCGGCCGGGTGTACCTCGACATGCACCCCCGGGCCGGCAAGTTCAACCACGCCGCCCAGTTCCCGCTGGTGCCGGGCATCGCGGGGCGGTCCCTGCCCGAGGGCACGCTGGTGTGCAACTTCCCGACCGGCCTGATGGAGCACGACGACGTCCTGACCTTCTTCCACGAGCTGGGCCACCTGGTGCACGAGGTGCTCGGCGGCAACCAGCCGTGGGCCATGTTCTCCGGTGTGGCTACCGAGTGGGACTTCGTCGAAGCGCCCAGCCAGCTGCTCGAGGAGTGGGGCTGGGACGCGGGCGTGCTGGGCTCCTTCGCGACGAACGCCGCCGGAGAGCCGATCCCCGCCGCGCTGGTCGAGCGGATGCGCCGCGCGGACGCGTTCGGCCGCGGCGCGTGGACCCGTCGCCAGCTCAACTACACGGCCCTGTCCTACGGCCTGCACGCTGACCCCCCGGCCGACCTGGCCACCTACACGGCCGACGTCGACGCACGGTTCGGCCCCTACACGCCGATCCCCGAGACCCACCAGTACGCCGGGTTCGGGCACCTCGACGGGTACGGGTCGGCCTACTACACGTACCTCTGGAGCCTGGTCATCGCCAAGGACCTGCGCACCGCGTTCATCGACGGGCTGATGGATCCGGTGGTCGGCCGGCGGTACCGCGACGCGATCCTCGCGCCCGGGGGATCGGCCGACGCCGCCGAGCTGGTCGAGCGGTTCCTGGGCCGGCCGTCGTCGTTCGAGGCGTTCGAGGCGTGGCTGTCCGAGGGGACGGTCCGACCGTGACCCGCACCGTCCAGCTCCGCCGGTACAACCTCAAGCCGCACCTGGTCGACGAGTTCCTCGTCTGGTGGCCGACCCGGCTGGTTCCCGCCCGGGACGCCTTCGGGTTCACGGTCGAGTCGGCCTACCTGAACCGGGACACCGCGGAGTTCACGTGGGCGGTCAGCGCCGAGGGCGACCAGGACGAGTTCCGCCGRCTCGAGCAGGTGTGGATGACCTCGCCCGAGCGGACGGCCGTGTTCGAGGGGATCGACGGCTGGAACGAGTCCACCGTCATCGCGTTCGTCGAGCGGTTCGTCTGAGGGTCACTGCGCGAAGGCCGCCGCCCAGAAGTCAGAGAAGACGGGTGTCGGCTGCGGGGACGTCCACGCGTCGGTGGTGAGCAGGATCGCGACGGTGTCGGTGACGGGATCGGTCCACCACGTCGACCCCATGCCGCCGTCCCAGCCGTAGCTGCCGGCGTGCCGACCGTCGGGGAGGTCGGCGAGGAGCACACCGATGCCGAGCCCCCAGCCCTCGCGGCCGTCGGCGTCGTGCGCGCCGCCCCGCGCGGCCAGCATGTCCGCCCGCGGAGCCGCCCGCAGGCTCGTCGCGAACGCGTGCAGGTCCGCCACCGTGGAGACCAGACCGGACGCGGCGTCCGGGAAGGCCGGCGGCCGCGCCCACTGCCCGTCCACCTCGTCGTACACGTCGGTCCCCAGCCACTGCCGGCCGAACCGGCCCAGGCGGTCGGGCGGGACGTGGAAGCCGGTGTCCACCATGCCGAGCGGGTCGAGGAGCCGCTCGGCGAGGAGCTCCGGCAGCGGCCGACCCGCCGCGCGCGCCACCAGGACGCCGAGCACCTGGGCGCCCGTGTTGTACAGCCAGCGGGCGCCCGGCTGCGCCGCGAGCGGGACGCTCCCCACGATCTGCATCCACTCGTCGGGGGCCGGTGACTGCTGCGGTGCGGGCGGACCGACCGGCAGCCCGCCCTCCGCCAGGGCGCCGAGGACCGTGCCGGGGAACGGTCCGGCGAAGTCCATGCCGAGTCCGAGCCGGAACTCGAGCACGTCCCGCACGGTGATCGGCCGGTCGGCGCGGACGGTGTCGTCGATCGGGCCGGCGGGATCGCGCAGCACCCGACGGTCGGCCAGCTCAGGGAGCAGCCCGTCCACCTGGTCGTCCAGCCGGAGCAGCCCGTCGTCGACCAGCTGCATCGCGAGCGCCGCGACCACGGGCTTGGTCACCGACGAGATGCGGAAGATCGTGTCCGTCGCGCTGATGCCCGCCGCCCCGGTGCTCACGTCCCCAGCCCGGTCCACGAGCCAGGCGGCGCCGTGCACCTCACCGGAGTCGACCCGGCCCTCGACCGCCGTCCTCACGTCCATCTGCCCACTGTGCCCCGAGGGTCCGACACGCCCTCGCGACCGGCGTGACTGGGCCGATCGGATGACTGCGGTCGCTCGTGGAGGGTTCACACGGGTGACAGGCCCGGGCTGACCCCATCTTGGGCAGGATCGCCGTCCACAGGACTACTGCAGGGGGGCATCGTGAGAGTGCGACGGACGCTGGCGTCGGCGGTGACGGCTCTGGCCCTTGTGGCCACCGCGGCCGGGTGCATCGACCACCCGCCGGACGCCGCAGAGCTGACGAACGAGAGCGGCCAGCCCGTGGTGGTGACGTTCGAGGGGTCCGACGAGGTCGTCGAGCTCCCCGCCCGGGAGGGTCGGAGCCTGCCCGGCGACGACTGCGTGGGGACCGGCATCGTCGTGTCCGCGCAGGACGGCACGGTGCTCGCCTCGTTCGACGGCGGCGCCTGCACCACCACGATCCTGACCGTGCACGACGATGGCGAGGTCACCGTGCACGACCGCGGTGAGGAAGTCGATCGGCCGACCCGCGACGAGTGACCGACCGGAGCGCTAGTTTCGGCTCGTGCCGCGCCGCGACGACCACTCGGTGTCACGCCGGCTGCGACTGACCCTCGGGATCGTGGCCGTGCTGATCGGCGCGCTGCTCGCGGTGCGGCCCTTCGCGTCGCTCGCGGTCCTGGTGGTTGTGGTCGTGGTCGGGCTGGTGGTGCTGGGCGTCGACGAGCTGGCGGACGGCGACAAGTGGTCGGTGGTGCGCGGCTCGGTCTCCCTGGGTGCCGCGCTCGCGGTGGTGGTGTGGCCGGGCGTGACGATCCGCGTGCTGGCCCTGGTGGTCGCCGCGGCGCTGATCGTCGACGGCGTGCTCGACCTCGCCCGGTCCCGCGGGCTGCACGGGACGGCCCGCGGCAACGCGGTGGTCGGGGGTGCCACGGCGATCGTGCTCGGTCTGCTGGCGCTCGCGTGGCCGGACGTGACCGTGCTGGTGGTCGCCGTCGTGTTCGCGGTGCGGCTGGTGATCGTCGGCGTGCGCGAGATCGTCGCCGGTGTCCGCGGGCAGGACGCCGACCTCGGCCGGCTGTGGCCGCGCCGGGCGGCTCCCCGCGGTGGCTGGTGGCGGCTGACCGGCTCGGTGCTCGGTGCGCTGGTGGCGCTCGTCCTGGTGCTGACCAGCGTGGTCGTGCAGCGCGGCGTGCCCCGGCCGGACGCGTTCTACGACCCTCCCGACGACGTCCCGTCCGCCCCCGGACAGCTGCTCCGCAGCGAGCCGTTCACCAGCGACGAGATCCCCGCGGACGCCAGGGCGTGGCGGATCCTCTACACGACCACCCGCGGCGAGGGGCGTCCCGCCGTCGCCAGCGGGTTGGTCGTCGCGCCGGAGTCGTCGGCCCCCAGCCCGGTGGTCGCGTGGGCGCACGGCACGACCGGTGTGGCGAGCGGGTGCGCCCCCACGGTGCTGACCGACGGGCTGAGCGCCGGCGCGATGTTCGTGCAGGACGAGGTCCTCGCGCAGGGCTGGGCCATGGTCGCCGCCGACTACACCGGTCTGGGCACCGAGGGGCCGCACCCCTACCTCATCGGGCAGGGCGAGGG
Organism: Cellulomonas sp. P4_B5_2; assembly: GCF_056402235.1. Lineage (NCBI taxonomy): Bacteria > Bacillati > Actinomycetota > Actinomycetes > Micrococcales > Cellulomonadaceae > Cellulomonas > Cellulomonas sp. P4_B5_2. The sequence goes on along the minus strand of NZ_JBFUHU010000126.1, from coordinate 4,435 downwards.
GCGCTCGGTGCTCGACGCGGTCCGGGCGGCACACCAGCTCTCCGACGCCGACCTGGCCGACGAGACCGTCGTGTGGGGTCACTCGCAGGGCGGCCACGCGGCCCTGTGGACGGGGATGCTTGCGCCGACCTACGCGCCCGAGCTGCAGATCGACGGGGTCGCCGCCCTGGCGCCCGCGAGCAACCTGCCGGCGCTGGTGGACGTCGTGGAGAACGTGACCGCCGGGGAGCTGTTCGCGTCCTACGTGGTGGAGGGCTACACCGCCGAGTACCCCGACGTGACCTTCGACGACCTGGTCCGGCCGGGGGCGCGGATCATCACGCGCGAGATGGCCCAGCGGTGCCTCGCCGAGCCCGGCGTCCTCGTCTCCGTGCTCACCTCGGTGGCACTGGACCGTCCGATCTGGTCCGGCGACCCCAGCAGCGGGGTGTTCCTGGACCGCCTGGTCCAGAACGTGCCGTCGGGGCGCATCGCGGCGCCGCTGCTCGTGGCTCAGGGGGCCGACGACGCCCTGGTCACGCCGGCCGCCCAGGGCGCCTACGTCGAGGACCGGTGCGCCGCCGGCTACGCGGTCGACTACCGCACCTACGCCGGTCGGGGTCACGTGCCGCTGGTCGAGGCGGACTCCCCGCTCATCGGCGAGCTGATCGCCTGGACGGCCGACCGCTTCGCCGGCGAGCCGGCCGTCGACACGTGCCCCTGAGTCAGTCGAAGAGCTCGCCCAGGAAGCCGCCCGGCTTCTTCTTCTTCTTGTAGTAGTCGTCGCGGTCACCGCGGTACCGGTCGTCCTCGGGGTACCTGCTGGGTGTGGGGGCGGCCTGGCGTGAGCCGTAGAACGCGGCCTCGGCGTCGGTGAGCCTCTCGAGCTCCCCGCGGTCCAGGAAGATCCCCCGGCAGCCGGTGCACTGGTCGATGGTCACGCCGTTGCGCTCGTACGCGCGCATGTCGGATCCGCACTTGGGGCAGACGAGCGGGGTCATGGGGTCTCCGTCCGGATGGGGGCTGTCCAGGGGTGAACGACCGAGGCGGCCGGACGGTTTCCTGTGCCTCGGCCGAAGGGAGGACGACGCCGCGGCCCATCGGCCGATGACCGGCACGCTCGAGGTGGCCAGGCTCGGACCACGACGATCCGCACCTGACGAAGGGGGCCCCGTGCCCAGACACGAGTGGCGCATCCCGGCCGGGCTGATCCTGCTGAGCATCGTCCCGGTGCTGGCCGGATCGATCCGGCTGGCAGAGCTCGCCGGCAACCCGGAGGTCACGCCGGACAACGCGCGGTACCTGGCGCTGCCGATGCCCGTGGTCGTGCACATCGTCGCCGCGAGCGTGTTCTGCCTGCTCGGTGCGTTCCAGTTCCACCCCGGCCTGCGGCGCCGGCGTCCGCGGTGGCACCGGCTGGCCGGTCGCGTGGTCGCCCCCGCCGGGATCGTGGCGGCGCTCGCGGGCGTGTGGATGGCGGTGTTCGCGGAGCTGCCCGCCGGTGACGGTCCCCTGCTCGAGGTGTTCCGCGTGGTGTTCGGCTCCGCGATGGTCGCGTTCCTCGTGCTCGGCGTGCTGGCCATCCGGCGCCGGGACGTCGTCACGCACAGCGCGTGGATGACCCGCGGCTACGCGATCGGCCAGGGCGCCGGCACGCAGGCCGTGCTCTTCATCCCCTGGACCCTCGCCGGGTCGGTCGGCGAGACGAGCCGCGCCCTGATCATGGGCGCGGCCTGGGTGCTCAACCTCGCGGTGGCGGAGTGGATCATCCGGCGCCGGCGTCGTGCGGGCGTCAGCTCCGCGGCGGCGCACCCGGCAGCGGCGGGACGGCCGGTGCCGCTGGGCGTTCCGCGGTACCGAGCGGCACCGTGAACGGTCGCACGTCACCGGTGCGCACCGCGCTCGGTCCGGCCCGGACCCGGCTGACCCTGCTGAACCCGGGGGACGGCGCGGCGAGCCCCTGATCGCGTTATCGTCGCCGGGGCCACGACGACGAGGGAGGTGGCCGGTGACCGACTGGGGACCGCTGCCGTACCACCGCGACGTCGCGGCGCTGCTCGAGCGCGAGAACCCGGTGGCGTTCGGCTCGCTGCGACCGCGGGTCTCGGCGCCCTCCGGCGAGCTGGACCAGCTGCTGCTCCGGCAGACCTACCGGGTGGAACCGGTCGGCCACCCGGAGGTGCACGCGGCCGTCCAGCGCGCCGCGGACGCGCTCGGCGTGACGGTGCCGATCGAGATCTACGTCGACGAGGGCGGCCAGGGCAGCAACGCCGAGCTGGTGTACGTGCCGGACCGGGCGGTGCTGGTGCTCACCGGCGGCACGCTCAACCTCCTCGACTCCGACGAGCTGTGCGCGGTCGCAGGGCACGAGCTCGCCCACCACCTGCTCTGGACCGCGGACGACGGCCGGTACCTGGCGGCGGCCCGCCTGCTGGACGCCGCGGAGTCTGATGCGCGGACGCCCTCGGAGTACCTGGAGACCGCCCGCCGGTTCCGGCTCGCCACGGAGCTGTACGCGGACCGCGGCGGCATGCTGGCATGCGGGTCGCTGACCACGACGGTGAGCGGCCTGGTCAAGATCGTCACGGGGTTGGCCAAGGTCGACTCGGCGGCCTACCTGCGCCAGGCGGCCGAGGTGGACTACAGCGTCCCGAGCGCGGGCACCACCCACCCGGAGACGGTGCTGCGTGCCTGGGCCCTCCAGGAGTGGGCCGAGCGCGGACCCGGCGCGGACGCGGCCGTCGCGGCCGCCCTCGGTCCGCAGCTGGACCTCGGCGCGCTGGACGTCCTCGGGCAGGATCGCCTGGCGGAGGTCACACGGTCGCTCGTGTGGATGCTCGTCGCGGACGACGTGGTGCGCAGCGAGGAGGCGCTCGACCTGGCGCAGCGGTTCGGGGTCGTCGTCGGCGGACCGCCCGCCCTCACGGACACGCCCTCGAACCTGGCCTCCGAGACGCGGACCTACCTGGCGGCCGTGCTGGTGGACTTCGCCACGGCCGACGACGGCGGTGGGGTCGACGACCTCGGTGCGGTGCTCGCGGTCGCCCGGCGGGTGGGCCTCGGCGACGAGGTGCTGCGGCTCTTCACCGACGAGCTCGACCTCGGCGACCGGGCGCTGGCCAAGGTGACGGCGGCGGCGGGCTGATGCGCGCACTGATCGGTCGGGCCGTGGCCCGCGGTGGGCTTCCTCCCGACGACGTCCTCGGCCTGCTGCTGCCGATGTTCCGCACGGTGCAGACGCTGCACGAGACCGGCCGGGTCGCCCCGCTGCGCGGCCTGGGAGCCCTCGCGCAGGTCGACGACGAACCGGTGACCGTCGACGTCACGCAGGCGGGTCCGCCGCAGCGGAACCGCGCGGCCATCGCGGCCGCGGAGGTGTCCGCCGCGGTGGAGGTGGAGCACCGAGGGACCGTCGAGCGGGACCTCTCGGGTGCGGCCGGGGAGACTCGCACCTCCGAGGAGGGCACGGTCCGGATCGTCGCCGGCTGGCAGCGGTGGGAGCACCTGGCCGGCCACCACGACGAGCTCACCGACATCGCGAGCCTGGGCGAGCTGTTCGTCGCTCTGGTGTGCGGCCTGGACCTGGCCGACGAGGCCGACGCGGCCCTGCTGCAGCAGCGCCGGAACAACCTGTTCGCCCTCGCGCCCGCTCTGCACCCGGTGCTGGCCACGGTCGCGAGCTCGATGATCGCGCCCGACCGCCGCCGCCGCGCTCAGGACCTCGCGGACGTGATCACCCGGCTGGAGACCTACCGCGACCAGCCCGAGGACTTCGACCTCGACCGCGTGCTCGGCGCGCGCACCGACCGACGCGCCGCCGTGCTGGAGCACCTGCGCGACCGGCTGTTCGACGCGTCCCGGCGCAACCCGCTGCTGCACTTCCGGCCCACCGGGCGGACCATCAACCTCACCGAGGCGTCGGTGCCGCTGGTGCTCGACGTGCGGCACATCCGGGCGTCGCAGCTGTTCACGTGGGGCGGCCCGGCGTCCGCGCGGCTGGTGGACGGGAAGGCGGTCGACGTCGGCTCGCTCGTGCGCTGGGACGACGCGCCCTACGCCGCGGCCGCGCTGGACGCGATCATCTCGTCGGCGCGTCGCGACCGTGCCGAGTACGGCCGGGACCAGCTGCGCCTGGTCGTCGCGTTCCTGCGCTGGCACGACGTGAAGAACGACCCCGGCACGCCCATCGACTCGCCGCTCGTGCTCGCTCCGGTGACCCTGACCAAGCAGCGCGGCGTGCGCGACGCCTACCGGCTGCAGCTGACCGGCACGCAGGCCGAGGTCAACCCCGTGCTGCGGCACCAGCTGGACGAGCTGTTCGGGCTGCGGCTGCCGGAGACCATCGACCTCGCGTCCGAGGGGGCCGTCGAGGAGCTGCGGGCGAGCATCGAGAAGCAGGCGCGCGCGACGCAGCCGGCGGTCGTCGTCGGGCTCGTCGACAAGCCCCGGATCGAGC
>NZ_JBFUHU010000125.1:0-9817 GCF_056402235.1 Cellulomonas sp. P4_B5_2 | reverse complement strand
GCGCGGACCCGGTCGGGGTGCAGACCGGCCATCGCCCACGCGATCTCGCCGCCCGTGCCGCTGCCGACGACCACCGCGTCCGCGGCGCCCAACGACTGGATGACACCGGCCACGTCCGCCGCCAGCGTGGGGACGTCGTAGCCCTGCGGCGGCTTGTCCGAGCCGCCCGTGCCGCGCACGTCCATGGCCGCCACGCGGTACCCCGCGTCCGCGAGGGCGGGGAGCTGGTGCCGCCACGCCCACCAGAACTGCGGGATGCCGTGCAGCAGGACGACCAGGGGTGCGTCCCGGTCGTCGGGTCCGGCCACGGCCACGTGGAACCGTGCGCCGTTCGCGGCCACGTAGCGGTGCTCCCAGGGGCCGTCGATGAGGAGCGAGGCGGAGTCGACGGTGCTCATCGGTGCGAACCTACCGGTTCCCGCGGTCGGTGCGGGAGGCTGTGGCCGCCTCCCGGGCGTGATGTCGGTCGCGCTGGGCGAGCGCGCCGCCGCCGAGCAGGGCGGCTGCGAGCGACGCGACCAGCACGGAGACCACCACGTGATCGTCGTGCGGGCTGCCGGCCCCGAACGCCAGCTCGCCCACCAGCAGGGACACGGTGAACCCGATCCCGCCGAGCAGCCCGATCGCCGCGACGTCCGCCCAGCCGAGCCCGGGGGCGAGCGCGGCGCGCGTGAACCGGGCGACCAGGTAGGTGGCGCCGAGGATGCCGATCGGCTTGCCGAGCACCAGTCCCAGGGCCACCCCCTGTGCCACGGGATCGGCGAAGGTCGTCTGCAGCGCGTCGGCGGTCAGCGTGACCCCGGCGGCGAACAGGGCGAACACCGGCACCGCGATGCCGGCGGACAGCGGGCGCCAGGTGTGCTCCCACCGCTCGGCCAGCGACTCGGCCGGCAGGTCCGTCAGGTGCAGCGCACGTCGGGTGGCCTCCTGCGTGCCGGGCACGACGAGTCCGAGGGCCACGCCGGCGATCGTCGCGTGCACCCCGGACGCGTGCACCGCGGCCCACGCCACCACCCCGAGCGGCACCAGCAGCCACCCGCTCACCCAGCCCCGCCGGACGACGAGCGCGAACACGACCACGGTGGCGGCGCCGGCGCCGAGCCAGAGGGCCGAGACGGACTCGGTGTAGACCACGCCGATCACGACGATCGCGAGCAGGTCGTCGACCACGGCGAGCGTGAGCAGGAACGCGCGCAGGGCGTTCGGGAGGCTGCGGCCGACGATCGCGAGCACCGAGACCGCGAACGCGATGTCGGTCGCCGTCGGCACGGCCCAGCCGCGCGCGTTCCCGTCGGCCGCCGTCAGGTTGACGGCGAGGTAGAAGATCGCCGGCACGAGCATGCCGCCGACCGCCGCGACGATGGGCACCACGGCCGTGCGGGGGTTGCGCAGCTCGCCGGCGACGATCTCGCGCTTGAGCTCGAGGCCGACGACGAAGAAGAAGACCGCCAGCAGGCCATCGGTCGCCCAGGTGGCCAGGGTCAGGTCGAGGTGCAGTGCCGCGGGCCCGACGACGGTGTCGGAGACCGCCGCGTACGACGACGGATCGACGTTGGCCCAGAGCAGGGCGACGACCGTGCCGGCCAGCAGCAGCGCGCCGCCGACGCGCTCCTCGCGCAGGGTGTCGAGCAGGTTGCGCTCGGAGCCGGGGGAGAGGGGGGCGAACAGGCGGCGGGCGGGGGTGGGCACATGGACCTCCGGGCAGGCGGACGCGACTGCCGACCAGGCTTCCCGGCACACCTGGGGTCAGGCTAGCGGGCTACGCCTCCGCGGGCTCCGGCAGCTCGGCGCGACCCTCGACGGCGCCGCGGCGGTCCTTCGGCGGGTCGAAGCGGTAGCCGACGTTGCGGACCGTGCCGATCAGCTGCTCGTGCTCGGGCCCGAGCTTGGCGCGCAGGCGTCGGACGTGCACGTCGACCGTCCGGGTGCCTCCGTAGTAGTCGTAGCCCCAGACCTCCTGCAGCAGCTGGGCGCGGGTGAACACGCGACCCGGGTGCTGCACGAGGTACTTGAGGAGCTCGAACTCCTTGTACGTGAGGTCCAGGGGCCGACCGCGCAGGCGAGCCGTGTAGCCGCCGGCGTCGATGGTGAGCTCGCCCGACGAGATCTCCTGCGGGGCGTCGTCGTACCCCGCGGTGGCCGCGCGCTCCATGACGAGCCGGAACCGCGTCTCCACCTCGGCTGGGTTGGCCGTCTCCAGGATGATGTCGTCCGCGCCCCACTCGGCGGTGACGACCGTGAGGCCGCCCTCGGTGAGCACGAGGATGAGGGGGACGGTCAGACCGGTGGCGCGCAGCAGCCGGCACGTGGTCCTGGCGGTGACCAGGTCCCGCCGGGCGTCGAGCACGACGATGTCCGCATCCGGTGCGTCCACGAGAGCCGACGGTTCGACGGGGAGCACACGGACGCGATGGGACAACAGACCGAGGGCCGGGAGCACCTGGGCGGAGCCCCCGGACGCTGGAGTGAGCAGCAGCAGATCTGCCACCTGGAACCTCCCCGCGTGCGAGTGGGGGCCACGGTACCGCGCGCTACGGCCAGGTTGCGCGCGGGTGTCGAGGGCTGGCGTGGCATCCCCCACACGGATGACCCGTAACGCCGGTGAAACGGTGACGAGATGCGACAATCGGCGGCGTGCTCCTCCCCTCCCTGCTGACCGGTCACCCGTGCGCGCCATCGCTGTCGGCGCCCGTGACCCCCGCGGGACGGTAGGAGACCCATGCAGCTCGCCACCCGGGCGGTCGTGACGGCCGTGCTCGCCGCCGCCGTCGCCGTCGCCGGCTACCTCGGCGGCCTCCCGCTGAGCATCACCGCCGCCGTGCTCGCGATCGTCTTCGCACTCGGCTGGCCGGCCCTCGCGGGCCTCCCGTTCATCCCGGGCTCCGCCGCCGTGGTCGCGCTCGGGGGAGTCGGAGCCGTCACCGTCGTCCACCTCACCCTCACGCAGCCGTACCTGAGAGACCTGCCGGTGGTGTTCGCCGCGGCGATCCTGCTGGCGTTCGTCAACGAGCTCCTGCGTCGCGACGGCCGCACCCGGCTGGTCGAGTCGGTGTCGGGGACCGTCGCCGGGACGCTCGTCGCCGTCGCGGTGTCCGGCTGGGTCGCGATCGGGCGGATCCCCGGGGGCGAGCCGATCGTGGTCGCCGGGGCGCTGGCGCTGGCCGTGGGCTCGGCCGTGGTGGCGCTGCACCTGGCGCCGTGGGTCGGTGCGCTGGTCACGGCGGGAGCGTCGGCCGCCGCCGGGACCCTGGGCGCGCTGCTGCTCCCCGGGATCGATCCCCTCGCCGGCGCGCTGCTGGGCCTCGCGGTCGGCATCCTCGTCGCCACGCTGCACGCGCTGTTCGACCAGCTTCCCTCGCTCGAGCGTCGCTGGCCGTCGCTCGCCGCGGTGACCCTGCCGGTGACGGTGACCGGCATCCTCGTGTACGTCGTCGGCCGGGTCCTGGTGGGCTGACCGTGCCCCGCCTGCTGCTCGTCGTCGCCGTGCTGGCCCTGGCCACCGTGCTCGGGCTGTGGTGGCGTGCGCGCAACGGCAGGTACACCGCGGTCGACCCTGCGCTGCTCGCCTCCGCACCCGCCGACGTCGAGGACGACTCGCGGCTCACGGCCGGCGAGGTCGGCAGCCCGCTGGGCACCCGGGCCACGTTCGTGCAGTTCTCCAGCGAGGTCTGCGCACCGTGCCGCCGCACCCACGCGGTGCTCGCGCAGGTGGTGTCCGAGCACGAGGGCCTCTCACACGTCGAGATGGACGTGGTCGAGCACCTCGATCTCGTGCGACGCTTCGGCATCATGCGCACCCCGACCACGCTCCTGCTCGACGCCGACGGCGTCGTGGTCGGTCGCATGTCCGGTGCCACGGACCGCCGCCACGCGCTCGCTGCGCTCGAGGCGTCGTGTCCGGGCGGGGTCTCCGCCGTCTGACGCCGCGCTCCTCGAGGGGCGACTGCCGGCCGTGCGGTGATCCCGGCCGACGGACCCCCACCCCTCGCACGACCCCAGGAGCCCCCATGAGCACCCCCGTCCGCACCGACGCCCCCGCGGGCATCGATCCCCGCGGTCCGCGCTTCGGCGCCGCCGTCACCCTCGTCCTGCTCGTCGCCGTGCTGCTGCTCGGCACCACCCCCGCCGCCTCCGTGGTCCTCGCCGTGATCGTCGGGAGCTTCGCGCTCGGGGCGTTCGGCGGCATCGGCCGCACCTGGCAGGGCTGGGTGTTCAAGAAGCTCGTCCGCCCGCGCCTGGCGCCGCCGACCGAGCTCGAGGACCCCCGCCCACCGACGTTCGCGCAGCTGGTCGGCCTGATCATCACCGGCATCGGCCTGGTGCTCGGGCTCGCCGGGGTGGCCGTCGCCGTGCCGGTCGCCGCGGTGTTCGCGCTGGTCGCGGCGTTCCTCAACGCGGTGTTCGGGCTGTGCCTCGGCTGCGAGCTGTACCTGCTGGGTCTGCGGCTGCGTACGCGCAGGACCGTGCAGGCCTAGTAGACGAGCGCCTGCGCGCGCTCCGCCAGCGACTCCTCGACGAACACCGCCGCGCCCGCGATCCGGACGCCCGGCAGCACGTCCTGCGGACCGATGCCCCGGCGCGCGGCGCACTGCGTGCACACGGTCACGCGACCACCCTCGAGCACCAGCTCCAGCAGCTCGGCCAGCGGGGTCGCGTGCTCGAGCACCAGGTCGCCCGCGCGCCCCGGCAGCGCGAACCACGCCGACTCGCCCGTGAGCCAGAGGCTGACCTCGGCACCGGCCGCGACCGCCGCGGCGGCCACCGTGAAGGCCTGGTTGGTGGCCTCGGGGCGCTCGGTGCCGGACGTGGTCTTGATCACCAGGGGGCGTGGCGTGGGGGTCATCGGAACAGGTTAGGGGTGCGCTCTCGTTAGGATCGTCGGCATGACTGCACTCGAGGGAGTCTTCATCGGCCTGCTGGTCGCGGCCACGCTGGTGATCGGCTGGTTCGCCTGCTTCGTCGTCTACCGGCTCTACAAGGGCCAGCGCTGACGTCATGCCCTGACTGACTGGGAGGCCCGCTGTGCCGTTCGTCCTGCCCGACCCCGAGGGGCTCGCTCCCGAGGTCTACCCGTTGGCCTGGCTGCTCGGCACCTGGCGCGGCGAGGGTGTCGTCGACTACCCCGGCATCGACGAGGCGACGTTCACGCAGGAGATCGTCATCGCCAGCGACGGCGGACCGTACCTGTCGTACACGTCGACCATCCGGCTCGTCGTCGCGCCGTCCTCCACGGCCGCGCTCGAGGACGAGCCCCCCGCGCCGGTGTGGCAGACGGAGTCCGGCTACTGGCGGATCCCGCCCGAGCGGCCCACCGACTGGGGCCTCACCGAGGAGCAGCACCCGGTCGAGCTGCTGGTCGCCGACCCGTCGGGGCATGTCGCCCTGTACATCGGCGCGGTCGGCAAGGGCCGCATCGACCTGGTCAGCGATGCGATCGTCCGCGCGGCCAGCGGCGCCGAGGTCAGTGCCGGCAAGCGCCTGTACGGCCTGGTGAACGGCGAGCTGATGTGGGCGCACGACCTCGCGGCGTTCGGCCACCCCATGCAGTCCTACGCCTCCGGCCGCCTCGCGCGCGTCGAGGCCCTCACCGACGACGAGGCCTGATGACCACCGACGCACCCGTCGACACCCCTGCGGCACACGGCGAGCCGCCGCGGCACGTCAGCCCCCTGCTGGCGCGCCGGGGTGCGGTCCGGGCCGCAGGTCCCGACGACGGCGTCGCCTGGCACTACGGCGACCCGACGGCCGAGCAGCGCGCACTGTCGCGCGGCGGCGCCGTGGTCGACCAGTCGTACCTGGGCGTGGTCACCGTCACCGGGCCCGACCGGTTGAGCTGGCTGAACTCGATCACGTCGCAGGAGCTGACCACGCTGGCCCCGCGCACGTCGACGGAGCTGCTGGTGCTCAGCCCGCAGGGGCACGTCGAGCACGCGGCGGGCGTGGTCGACGACGGCGAGACCACCTGGCTGCTCACCGAGACGCCGATCGGGCTGGCCGCGTGGCTGAACCGGATGAAGTTCATGCTCCGGGTCGAGATCGCGGACGTCACCGACGACTGGGCGGCGATCGGCGAGCCCGTCGATGCCGAGGGCACCGCGGACGAGCCGATCACCTGGCGTGACCCGTGGCCGACCACCGCGGTCGGCGGCACCCGGTACGGGCCGGCCGACGACGAGCACCCCGGTGCCGACCGCGACTGGCGGCTCGTGCTGGTGCCGCGCGACCGGCTGGTCGAGGAGGTGCGTGCCCGGGAGGCCGCCGGCTGGCCGCTCGTCGGCACGTGGGCCAGCGAGGCCGCGCGCGTCGAGGCGTGGCGCCCGCGCGCGTCCCACGAGGTCGACCACCGGACCATCCCGCACGAGCTCGACTGGCTGCGCACCGCCGTGCACCTGACCAAGGGCTGCTACCGCGGGCAGGAGACCGTCGCGCGCGTGCACAACCTCGGCCGGCCCCCACGCCGCCTGGTGATGCTGCACCTCGACGGATCCGGGCACCTGCTGCCGGAGCCCGGGGCCGCGGTGCACGACGTGGTCAAGACGGACAGCTCGCAGGAGCCCGGACGGGTGGTCGGGCAGGTGACCACCGTCGCGCGGCACCACGAGCTCGGACCGGTCGCGCTCGCCGTGGTCAAGCGGTCGGTGCCGTCGGACACCGAGCTGGTGGTCGACAGCGAGGCCGGTGCGGTCGCCGCCGGGCAGGAGCAGATCGTGCCCGGTGACGGGGTGTCCGTGGACCGGCCGGCCGCCCGCGGACCTCTGACCCGCGGCCTGGGGCAGCACCCGATGCTGTGAGCTCCTCGTGACGGGCACAGACTCACGCGCCCGCCTGGTGATCAGGGCGCGGGTCCGGCAGGGGTCGTCCCGCGTCCGGGCGGCCTGGTTCCCGATCCTCCAGGCGTCGCTGGCCGCGGCGATCTCGTTCGCCATCGCCAAGTACGCCGTGGGCCACCCGTTCCCGTTCTTCGCGCCCGTCAGCGCCTGGATCGCCCTCGGGTTCACCACCGACCGGTCCGTGCGGCGCGTGGCGGAGCTGGCGGTCGGGGTGGCGATCGGCGTCGGGCTCGGGGACCTGCTGGTGCACCTCATCGGCAACGGCCCCTGGCAGGTCGCGGTGGTCCTGTTCATCGCCGCGATCCTGGCCCGGTTCCTCGACCGGGGTGGGATGCTCACCACGCAGGCGGGCGTGCAGGCGCTGGTCATCGTCGGCCTTCCGGCCGTCAGTGCGACCGGTGGCCCCCTCGGCCGGTGGATCGACGCCGCGATCGGCGGTGCGGTGGCGCTCGCGGTCGCGCTGCTCACCCCGCGCGACCCCCGGCGGCACCTGCGGACCCTGGCGCGTGCGGCGGTGGAGGACCTGGCCGCCGTGCTCCGCCTCCTGGCCAGCGGGCTGCGGACCGGGTCGACGGCCGACGTGCAGGACGCGCTCGTGCGCGGGCGGGCGTCCCAGCCTGCCCTCGACGAGTGGTCCGAGACCGCGACCAGTGCGACCGACCTGGCCCGGGTGTCACCGGCGATCCGCAAGTACCGCGACGAGCTGGCGGGGCTCGGTGGCAACGCCGTGCTCATCGACCGCGCCATGCGCAACGCGCGTGTGCTGGCGCGACGGTCCCGGTCGACGGTGGACGCGCAGAGCCACGACCTGACGACGATCGCCGCGCAGGTGGAGGACACCGCGCGCGCGGCCGMCGAGCTCGCGGCCGCCCKCGGTACAGGACGCGACCCGGAGCGGGCGCGGTCGCAGCTGCTCGCCGTCGCCGGGGCGCTCGACCCGTTCCAGCTGGCCGCCCGCGACTGGCAGGTGCAGAGCCTCGTCCTGCTGCAGCGCTCGCTGGTGGTCGACCTGCTGGAGGCGGCCGGCGTCCCACCGCGGGACGCCCGCGAATCCCTCCCGCAGATCTGACCCGCGGCCCCTCAGGTTCGGTACGGTCGCTGCGTGGACGTCCCGGTCAGCGCGCTGCGCGCAGAGCTCAGGCAGTGGATCGAGGCGGCGCGCGCCGGGGAGGACGTGGTGATCACCGAGCGCGGGATCCCTGTGGCACGGCTCAGCGGCATCGAGTCGGCGGACCTGCTCAGCCGGCTCGAGCGGGACGGTCTCCTGACTCCGGCGTCGTTGCCGCGGCCCGCCGCCCGCGCGGGTGACCGGTCCGCCGCCAAGGGCGGGGTCTCGGACCTGGTCCGCCGGCTGCGCCGCTGAGATGGCGATCGTCTACCTGGACACCAGTGCGCTGGTGAAGCTCTGCGTCGCCGAGCCGGGGTCCGCGCTCGTCGCGGCGCTCTGGGACGGCGCCGACCTCGTGGTGACGTCACGCCTGGCGGACGCCGAGGTGCGGGCGGTGCTCGCGGGTGGCCGCAGGGCCGGACGCCTCGACCGGGAGGCCGCCGCACAGGCGCTGGCCGCGTGGGAGCGGCTGTGGCCCGCGCTGCACGTGCTGGAGCTGCAGGACGTCGTGACCGCGTCGGCGGCGGCACTGGTCGGCAGGCACCCGTTGCGTGCCGCCGACGCCCTGCACCTCGCGTCGGCACTGCAGCTGCGGTCCCCGGACCTGGTCGTCGCGGCCTGGGACGACCACCTCGTCGCCGCGGCGCGGGCCGAGGGGCTGCTCGTGGTGCCGTGACGTCTCGTAGGCTCACCCCGTGATCGCCAGCGCGCAGGTCGTCATCTTCGTCGTCTTCTACATCGCCATCTTCGGGTTGAGCCTGTGGGCGCTCATCGACCTGCTCGGGCGGCCCGCGAGCGCGTTCCCGCAGGCGGGCAAGCGGACCAAGGGGCTCTGGGGGGCGATCGTCGGTGTCGCCACGGCCGTGTCCTTCAGCGTGATCCCGATCCCCGGCGTGCCGCACCTGCCGTCGTTCCTGGCCCTGCTCGCCGCAGTGGGCGCGATCGTCTACCTCGTGGACGTCAAGCCCGCCGTGGCGCCGTACTCGCGCCGTCGTGGACCCCGAGGCCCGAGCGGTCCGTCCGGCGGTTGGTGAGCGTGCCCGACATCGGCACGGACGCGGTCCCGCTGGCGCGGGTGCTGCGCGGGGGGCTCGTGGAGTCCGTGCACGCCGGACACGTGGTCGTCCTCGCGCCTGACGGGTCGGAGCGCCTGGTGCTCGGCGACGCGGACGAGACCATCTGGGCGAGGTCGTCGCTCAAGCCGCTGCAGGCGGTCGCGATGCTCCGCGCGGGCCTGGACGTCGACGGCGCCGCGCTCGCCCTCGTGTGCGCCAGCCACAACGCCGAGCCGGGGCACCTCGACGTCGTCCGGGGTCTGCTCGCCGGTGCGGGCCTGGGTCCCGACGACCTGCGGAACACCCCGGACTGGCCGCTCGACGCCGACTCGGCGTGGCAGTGGCGCGCGGACGGGCACGGCACCGAGCCGCTCACCCAGAACTGCTCGGGCAAGCACGCGGGGATGCTCGCCACGTGCGTCGCGGCCGGCTGGTCCACCGAGGACTACCTCGACCCCGGGCACCCGCTGCAGCGGTCCACCCGGGACGTGATCGGCGAGCTCACGGGGGTCCCGGTGGAGCGGGCGACGGTCGACGGCTGCGGTGCCCCGCTGTTCTCCACCACGCTGCGCGGGCTGGCCCGGTCGTTCGCGCGGCTGGCGTCGGGTGACGGGCTCGAGGCGCGCGTCGGGAGCGCGATGGCCGCGCACCCCTGGCACGTCGCGGGGACCGGCCGGGACGCCACGCGGTTCATGGAGGCCGTCCCCGGCCTCGTCGCCAAGGACGGTGCCGACGGCGTCTACGCGGCCGGCCTGCCCGACGGCGGGGCGGTCGCGGTGAAGATCGTCGACGGCTCGGCGCGCCCGAGGCCGGCCGTCCTCGCC